>CAZLOF010000269.1:0-6668 GCA_964560745.1 uncultured Thermoflexus sp. | reverse complement strand
GGCATCAGTTCGCATTACAAATAAGGATCCCCAATGAGTAGTATTCCACACGTTATCGACGGTCATCGCCTGAAACAATTAGTGCGGGCCGGCTCTGTTTGGCTAAAACAACAAGAAGAAGTGGTAAATGCCTATAACGTTTACCCAGTACCTGATGGTGATACCGGCACAAATATGTCGGCGACGATGATTTCGGCGTGGAAAGCCATTGAAAATATGGATGATGCCCGTATTGGGGTAATCGCAAAGGCCGTATCGAATGGGGCGTTGCGCGGGTCACGCGGCAATAGCGGCATTATTCTTTCGCAAATTTGGCGCGGTTTTGCTGCTGCACTCGAAAATAAAGATGATGCAAATGTCGAAGAGATTGCCATCGCTTTGCGCGAAGCCGCCAATAAAGCCTATGGTGGTGTAAAAACCCCTGTCGAAGGCACAATTTTGACCGTGATACGTGAAACCGCCGATGCCGCAGCCGAAATTTCTCAAACGACCAAAAGCCTACGCGAGATGATTAACTCACTCACCAAGGCATCTTACGAATCGGTGCAACGCACCCCCAATTTGCTCAAAATTTTGAAAGAAGCAGGGGTGATTGACTCTGGCGGTTATGGTTTGTATATCATATTGGACGGTATGCGGCGTTTTGTGAATGGCGAACCCATTGACGCACCCCCTGCCGATGCCACACGAACACATATGGGCGGCGGCGAAACCGGCGAGATACCTGCGACCGAAGAAGGTGGCTGGGGATACGACGTGCAATATCTGATTTATGCCCCGCGTGGCACTTCGCTCGATATTAACAAAGTGCGAGCCGATATTGAGGCGATGGGCGATTGCCCGCTGGTGATTGGTGATGACCAAATTATCAAGGTGCATGTTCATGTGCCCGACCCGGGTGTAGCCCTCAGTTATGGGGTCAAGCTTGGCTCGTTGCGCGATGTCGTTGTCGAAGACATGCAAGCCCAGTCAGAAGACTTTACCCCCGGGCAAGAAAAGAGCCACGAATCAAAAGACAAGAACCAAGCTGACCACAAAGAAGAAGATGAACATGCTGATATGGTAGAGGTTGGCATTGTTGCGGTGGCTTCTGGCGACGGGTTGGCGCGTATGTTTAAAGAAGTAGGAGCGCGGGTGGTGGTATTTGGGGGGCAAACCATGAATCCAAGCGTCGAAGACCTGCTTAACGCCATTCAAAAGGCCAAAGCGCAAAGTGTTATTTTATTGCCAAATAATGGCAATATTATTATGGCCGCCAACCAAGCCGCCCAATTAAGCGATGTGCCAACACGGGTTGTGCCAACCCGCACCTTGCCGCAGGGGATCGCGGCTTCGTTAGCCTTTAATTTTGAGCACGATTTAGAGCAAAATGTCGGCACGATGAACACAGCTTCGGCGCGTGTCACTACTGGCGAGATTACCGTCTCGACTCGTGATGTCACGATTAATGATGTGACTGTGCGCAACGGGCAAGTTATAGGATTGGTCGATGACAAATTGCGCGTTGCAGGCGAAGAAGTAACTGATACCTTATTGGACTTATTGCAAATGGTGAACACCGCTGAACGCGAAGTAATTACCATGTTTTATGGCAATAATATGAGCGAGCGTACTGCCAATGAAATTGCAGAACTTGTGCGCGAGAAATACCCTAATCAAGCAGTTGATCTGTATTTAGGTGGACAACCTCACTATTATTTTGTGGTGGGGATCGAGTAAATTATGACAACAAATATTCACTATTTTCGCCCCAATACCATTGATGAAGCTTCGGCATTATTGGCAACGGCAAATACCCGAAATATTGCGATTGCTGGCGCAACCTCATGGGCTTATAACGTAGATATTAACGCCGAAACTTTGGTTGACCTCGACCAATTGGGTTTAGACCAAATTGAACAGGTTGGCGACCAAATTCACTTGGGTGCAATGGTATCGCTGCAAATGCTGGTTGAGGCCGGCCAAATCGCCACCCATAATCATCCGCTTTATTTACTTGGTTTGGCTGCGCATGATATGGCGGCCATTGGGTTGCGGCATCGTACTACGATTGGTGGGGCTATTGTTGGCGCTGACAACACTTCACCTATTGTTACAGCCCTTTTGGCGCTCAATGCCGAGTTATTGCTATTTAGCCCAACTAGCAAAGACCAACGGAAAACCGTGTCTTTGGCTGGCTTTTTAGATTATCATGCTCGATTATTAAAAGACGGTGTCATCGTTCTAGGGCTAATTATTCCCCCTTTAAGCCTCAACACAGTGATTCATTATGAAAAAGTGGCACGCACACCCGCCGATTATCCCATTGTATGCGTTGCCAGTGTTTATGCCATTGCCAACAGTGTTTTTGCGAATGTGCGTATCGCTGCCGGTGGAGTCGCCGCAAAACCGATGCTTTTGAGCGATTTATGTTTTGCGCTGGCCAGTAAGCCACCTAGCCAACTCGATATTTCATTAAACCCTGCACTCGCGGCGCTCAATCCCCCAAGCAATTGGCTGGGCAGCAGCGATTATCGCCGCGCAATGGTCGGTGTTTTGATTAAACGCAGCCTCAAATAATTATGAATTACAAATTACGAATTACGAAGTGCAAAATTACTTACGACCACTTCGTAATTCGTAATTCATAATTCGTAATTCGTAATTGCTCTTGGATATTTTTCAGATTGTCGCCGACCACAATACCCGTAATGTGCCAACGGCCTTGTGCACCATCATTCGTAGCAGTGGCTCCGTGCCGCGGCGGGCTGGCTCAAAAATGCTGATTGGGGCTGATGGGCAAATTATTGCTGGCACAATTGGCGGTGGCGAAATGGAAAGCCGCGTCATCAAACTGGCCCAACAAAGCATCCGTGATGGCGAAATTCGCAGCGGCAAATATCAATTGGCCGATCCTAGCAGCGGTGATCCGGGTGTGTGTGGCGGTGAAGTTGAAGTTTTCATTGAGCCGATGCTAACCACCCCGACTCTCGCCATTATTGGGGCTGGGCACGTTGGGCGGGCGTTGGTGCATTTGGCTAAATGGGCTGGTTTTCGCGTGGTGGTGCTCGACGATCGCGCCGAGCTTTGCACGCCCGAATTATGCCCGGGTGCAGATGAATATTTGCCGGGCGTGTTGACCGATGCGCTAAAAAAACTGGCACTGACACCGCAAACCTATGTCGCCATGCTCACACGCGGCTATCCGATTGATGTTGGCATTTTGCCAATGTTACTTCAATCTGAGGTGGCCTATATTGGTGTGATCGGCAGCCAACGCCGCTGGATCACAGCGGTAAAAGCGCTACGTGAACAAGGCGTCACCGATGCCGATTTAACCCGTGTAAATGCCCCCATTGGTATCGAGATCGCCGCCGAAACCCCCGAAGAAATCGCCGTTAGCATTATGGCTGAAGTGATTCGGAAGCGGCGGGGGGATTGAGGATTAGGGATTGAGGATTAGAGGTTGATGGGCATAGATCATAAGTTACAAGTCGTGAGTCATGAGTCACGGGTCATAATTTGTCACTCGTGACTCATGACTCATCATTTCTAATCCCCCTCATATGCTTCTGCCGTGCGCACCGCTGCCTCAATCGCATGTTCGACTGCAACCACTTTGGCTTCGGTGACGACGGTTTCGCCACGAGTGCGCTGCGCCACCACACCACAAATACAGCCCGCCTGAAAACCATAGACATTGCCCATTTTGAACAACATGCCAGCTTCCATCTCATAATTGATGATATTAAGGGTGCGATATTCCTCGGTCATGCCATGCAGCCAACGCAATAAATGGGGGTTGGCTGATGAGCTGGTGCGTTCTTGACCCTCGAAAAAGGTATCGACGCTGGCGGTAATACCAACATGGTAATCTAAATTGAGCGATTTAGCAGCGTTAGCCAATGCCACCGTGAGGAATGGATTGGCCGATGCCGGATACTCAGGCGGGGCAATATCGTTGGCGGCCCCTTGTCGCGCCAGCGCCGCACTCGAAATCACCACACTGCCGGGTAAAACATGGGCCTGAATTGAGCCACAGGTGCCAATACGAATAATGGTGCGCACGCCGACCTGCACCAATTCATTTACCACAATGCTAAGTGAGGGCGCACCCATGCCGCTGGTGCATGAAAGAATACGTTTGCCACTGGGCAACGCCCCAACATAGCTATTTAAGCCGCGATTTTCTGAGAGCACATTCGCATTGGTGAGGTATTTTTCTGCAATTAATTTGGCGCGGTTGGGGTCGCCGCTTAATAAGGCAAGCGTTGGCACAGGGCTGCCGAGGTCAGATTTGCCAAAACCAATGTGGTAAAAACGATCAGTTGTCATAGATGGGGGTTCCTTACCTCATATTATAGTTATAGCAATGTTGCTATACTTTACATGATTGTCGAGTCGCATAAAGCGGTGCTTAGTGCGCGTCCCCAGACGCGCATCTTGACTTACGCAGAATGCGCGTTTGGGACGCGCACTAAGCTATATATTAAAACGTTAGTTACGCTTGATTTTTGTAAAAATTTATTTTAGGAGCAATTATGGAATATCGTGCTTATGGTCGCACTGGCATTAAAGTCAGTAAAATTTGTTTGGGTTGTATGAATTTTGGGGGCAAAACCAACCCCGATGATTCATATGCCATTATTGACCGTGCAATTGATGACGGTATCAATTTTTTGGATACCGCAAATGTGTATACCAAAGGCCGCAGCGAAGAAGTGACTGGTGAGGCGCTAAAACGCAACGGCAAACGCCAGCGCATTTTCTTGGCAACCAAGGTGTATAACGTGATGGATGAAACCGACCCGATGTCGGGCGGCAATACGCGGCGACATATTATTGAGCAGTGCGATGCCAGTTTGCGTCGTTTGCAAACCGATTACATCGACCTCTACCAATTGCATCGCCCCCAATCGAGTGTGCCAATTGATGAGACCTTGCAGGCGCTAGACGACCTTGTGCGGGCTGGCAAAGTGCGTTATATCGGCACCACCACATTTGCCGCTTGGCAATTGATGGAGGCGGTGATGACCTCGCGTGATTTGCACCTTAATCGCTTTGTCAGTGAGCAACCGCCTTACAATATTTTAGATCGCCGAATCGAGCGTGAATTGGTGCCATTTTCACGCACCTATGGCATCGGCCTCATGCCTTGGAGCCCATTGGCGGGCGGTATGTTGACTGGTAAGTATGATCGTAACGCCACGCCGCCCGAAGGCACGCGCGTGGGCGATATGTATCTCAAAAACCCGGCGATTTCACGACGCTGGAACGACAACGCCTTGGACGTGGTAGATGCGCTGATGGCTTATGTTGAGGCACGTGGTGGTTGCACTCTCTCACAGTTTGCTATTGCGTGGTGTATGAGTATGCCGGGTGTTACGTCACCTATCATTGGGCCGCGCACCATGCAGCAATATGAAGACAACATGAAGGCGCTCGATGTTACCCTCACCCCAGCCGATTTTGCCAAAGTAGATGAGTTGGTGCGCCCGGGTCACATGGTCTCACCCTTCTACGAAGCCGACTTTGGCCCGCATTTGCATCGCATATAAAAGTGCTGCAAAGTAGAAAGTGCTAAGTGCTAAGTTTTAAGTGCCAATTGATATAATTTTGAACTTAGCACTTAGCACTTTTTACTCAGGACTCAGCGCTTTGCACTTTCTACTTTGCAGCACTTTTTTGATCAGGTAATATTTGCACCCTGTGCAATTAGACAATAACGCTACACCTATTCGTATTGAACTGCCGTTTCGTCCAGATTCGGTCAATGTTTATTTATTTCGCCAGCCAGAGCCAATCTTAATTGATGCTGGCTACAACTCAACAGCTTGTTGGGATGCGCTTGTAGCCGGGCTAGCCGAACAGCATTTGACACCCGCCGATCTAAAACACGTTGTCATTACCCATCCACATATTGACCATTATGGGTTGGCGGCGCGAATTGCGCGTGAAGGCGACGCAAAGGTATGGATTGCGCATGGGGCTATGCATGTGATGCGACTGACAAACCCGCAGTGGGGGCATCGTCTGGCTTATTATCATGATGTGTTGCTGCCCGGCATGGGCTTGCCCGATGACATGATTGAACGCTTTGCCGCCAACGTCAACCGCACCGCGTTGCATAGCGAACCCGTTGCCGATGAACGCTTGTTTGGCTTTGGCGAAGGCGATGTCTTTCAGTGGGGCGGTTTGCCATGGCAAACCTTGCACACCCCCGGGCATGATTCACAACAAATGTGCTTTTACCAGCCCGAAACTCGTCAATTGATTTCGGGCGATATGTTGTTGGCGAAAGCGCCCACCCCTGTTGTTGATGCCCCTAATGCAGGTGAGCCGCGCAAGCCATCTTTACCGGCCTTTATGCAATCGCTTGATCGGTTAGAGGCGATGGATATTGACGTGGTTTACCCCGGGCATGGCGAGTTGTTTTGGCAACACCGACAAGTCATTCAAGCCCAACGTGAGCGTATTTTGAACCGCAAGGAAGAATGTTATCAGTATGTAAAAAATGGCATTAACACAGTTGCGGGGCTATTGAAGGTTATGTATGCTTATTTGCCACTTGAACACGGTATGGTTGGCTTGTGGATGCTGGTGGGGTATCTTGATTTATTTCGGGCCGAGGGGCGCGAGTGCGAGACGGTTGTTGAACGCGCCGGGGGAATTGGCGCGGTGTGGCATTA
>CAZLOF010000268.1:0-6712 GCA_964560745.1 uncultured Thermoflexus sp. | reverse complement strand
GTATAGAAGCAATTTTAGATTGGAGAGCCACTCATTTTCAATCCAAAATCCAAAATCATCAATAATAGGTGCTATGTATAAAAACCTAAATATGGGTGCGTTGGGGCACAATGTGCCATTTGATGAAGTGGTGAAGTTGGCCCAGCGCCATCATTTTGTTGGGGTTGACCTCGATTTAACGTATTTGGCGGCGCTGAGCCAAAGCCAAGGTCTGCAACAGGCCAAGGCTTGGTTTGCGGCTACGGGGCTGCGGGCCAGCGCATTTGGCTTGCAGGTGGCTTGGCGTGAATGGGACAGCGAGGCGGTCTACGCCGATAGCCTGCAAAAATTGGCGCACGATGCCGTATTGGCCCAAGCCTTTGGCTGCACCCGTTGTTTTACATGGGTGATGCCGCGCTCAGACCAGCTCAATTTTTACCAACATTTCAATTTGGTTTTTCCGCGTCTCAAGCGTATTGCCGAAATATTGGGCGAATATGGCATTCGTTTGGGGCTAGAATTTGTGGGGCCAAACACCATGCGAGAAGGGCGGGCCTATGATTTTGTGCATACCATGGATGGGATGCGCACCTTGGCTGCCGCCATCGGCGCGACCTCGCGCAATACTGGCCTGCTGTTAGATGCCTTTCATTGGTGGACATCGCATGGCACTGTCACCGAATTGAGGCATCTAAACGCTGGCGAAGTCGTGTATGTGCATCTCAACGACGCGCAAACTGGGCTGGCGCGTGATGCGCAAATCGACCAAATCCGTGAGCAAGTTGGCGCAACTGGGGTTGTTCCCATTCAGCCATTTTTGGCGGCTTTACGTCATATTGGCTATGATGGGCCGCTCACGGTTGAACCCTTTAGCACGGCGATCAAAGCCATGTCGCCCAATGCTGCTGCCGCCGCAACCAGCGCCGCGCTCGATCAGGTTTTGGCTGCGGCATAAATTGCCAAGGCTGCCCGTAACGAGCGCAACCCTTCGGCCCCATTCACCAACGGCTCACGCTGTTGGTGAATGGCATCAATAAAATCGGCAATGAGGCGTTGATGCCCAAGGTTGCTAATGCCAGTAGGCGATGCCCCCGCCCCCGCATCTGCCACCCCGCTGATTGCTGAGGCGCTGTGGCGCACGGCATCTTTGGGCGCATTTTCGCCCTCCCAGCGCACAATTTGTTCGCCCTCAATTTGCACCCCAGCGCGTGTGCCATAAATTTCGACCCGATGCGGAAAGCCCGGCGCTGCGCAAGTGGTCGCTATTACGCTAGCCAACGCGCCATTGGCAAATTTCAAACTGGCCGATAGACAATCTTCGACCTCGATCTGATGCCCCAAGGTGGCTGCTTGCGCCTGCACCGAAACCACATCTCCCATAAACCACAGCAACAAATCGAGCAAATGAATGCCCTGATTCATCAAGACCCCGCCACCATCTAGCGCCCAAGTGCCGCGCCATTCGGCGCTGTCATAATAGGCTTGGCTGCGCAAATAAGGGACACTCACTTTGCCCAGCACCAAATTGCCAAAATCACCCCGCGCAATGGCGTGGTGAATGCGTTGAAAGGCCGGGTCGGTGCGGCGTTGTAGCGCCACACCCAGCCGCACGCCATGCGTTTGGGCAGCCGCCATCATGGCTTCGGCATCGGTGATGTTGAGCGCCATTGGTTTTTCAACCAACATATGTTTGCCGGCTTGCATGGCGGCAATGGCTTGCGCCGCGTGTTGCCCACTGGGGGTGCAAATACACACAGCGTGAATGTCATCACGCGCCAATAACGCTGCGAGCGATGCCTCGCACGGCACGCCATATTCGGCGGCGGCGCTGGCTTGTAAGGCGGCATCGGCTTTGCCGCGACACACTGCCGCCAATCGCGCCCCGGGTGTGGCGGCAATTGCGTCGCGGTGGTATCGCCCGATCATGCCGGTGCCAATAATGCCAAAGTTAATCATGTGAAATTAAGCATACACCAAACGGCCTTTTGCCACTGGAATACTGCGTCCAAGTTGCAAAGCAGTTTCAATCCATTCATGAATCACCACTTCAACTTGTTGCAATGCTTCTAATCGTGTTAAGCCATCTGCCGCACATCCCGGCAGCTCTGGGACTTCAGCAATAAATGCTGCGTCATCTTTGCTCCAATATAAAATTATTTCATAATTATGTTCGCTATTCATCGCCCTCCTTGGCAAGTCCGTAATCGATAATTACATTTCGCACTTGTTTTACTTGATATGGCTTTGCTTTTCCGCCTTCGCGTGGTTGTAAATTTAAAATCTCAGCAGCAGCTTGATGGGTAAAAATATGATGACTGCCTTTAATACGTTCATTAAAACCCAATCGCAGCAAAAGCTGGCACAATTCATCAAAGCCAATATTCGTATCAGACAAACCGCGCAAAATTTGCGTTAATAACTTTTGAGATTTGCTCACAATGTTAGTTTAGCATGTCATACCTATAATCGCTTGGCATAATGCAACGAAACATGATGATCATTTAACCCCGCAATCGTGCCAACAATGCCGCATAATCAGCCCGATCAACCGGCAAGGTAATGGCACGGTCATGATGGCTCGAATAAATGATGGCATTTGCCAACTCAAGCCCCATACGCGCACTTTCACCATGGGCCAAGGGCTGCCGCCCTTCGGCGATGGCGACCTCAAGGTCTTGATAGACAGCCAAATGACCGCCGCCGTCGCCCGCAATTTCGTGCGTTTCGGTTTCGCTGGCGGGCGGGGCATAGTGATTGGGGCTGCTATCGATAAACTCGCGTAGTGATGGGGTAAAGCGGGTCAGCGTTAATGTATTGCCACTGATATCAAGAATACCGCGTTGCCCCACTAGCGTAATACGTTGTTTGCTGCCAGCCTCGGCGGTGCTGGTGTATAAATAGCCCGGCGCGCCATTCGGAAACTCAAACATGGCTTGTGCCATATCTTCGGCCTCAATCTCATGATGCTGGGTGCGGGTCCAACCCCAGACCTTCTTGGGCAACCCGACCAAATAGCACAACAAATCAAGATCATGCGGGGCCTGATTCATCAACACGCCGCCGCCTTCGCCTTTCCAAGTGCCGCGCCAAGGCACATCTTTAAAATAGGACATAGGGCGAAACCAAGGCTCAAGACACATCACCCGCACCAGATCGCCGATGCTGCCATTGTCTAGCATTTGTTTGGCGCGTTGCACCACTGGTCTAAAGCGCTGTTGAAAATTGACCGCCAATAATTTGCCAGCTTGTTGGGCTGCCGCCACCATCGCATCGGCCTCGGCGACTTCGATGGCAATTGGTTTTTCGGTCAACACATGTGCCCCTGCCGCAAATGCATCGATTGCCAACCGCGCATGAAACGGGTGTGGGGTGCAAATGACAGCGATATCGGGTTTAGTGGCGGCAAGCATGGCGCGATGATCAGCAAAAAAAGGCGCGCCAACTTCAGCGGCGCGGGCTTGGCCGCGCTCGGCGCTGACATCGCACATGCCAACAATTTTGGCGTTGGGTAATTGGCTAAGCGCACGCAGGTGAAAAGTTGCAATACCCGCGCCGCAGCCGATGATAACGTAGTTCATGTTTTTTGGGGGTTGAGAGTTAAGGGTTAAGAGTTGAGAGTTAAGTTCCCACACTTAACTCTCAACTCTCAACTCTTAACGCTCAACTCGTTACACACGTTCAAGCCTTTGATAAGGTTGTGGGGGTAATTCTACGCGAATGGTGTCGTTGGGGAAAATGACCCCGCCCGTGATCACAATTGCCATAATACCGGCTTTGCGAATGAGATCGCCATTTTCGTCGCGCCCAAGCGTGGCGGCCATCAGGCCGGGCTGAAATGCATCGAGTTGGCTACAAGGGTTACGCAAGCCAGTGACTTTGAGGATGGCATTTGGGCCAATGTGCAGGCGTGTATTGGTCGGCAGCCCCAGCAAATTAAGGCCGCGCGTGGTAATATTTTCACCCATTTGGCCCGCTGTTACCGCAAAGCCAGCCGCCCGCAGTTCATCATGCAATTCTGCATGAATAAGATGCACTTGGCGCAGATTGGGCTGAGTGGGGTCTTGGGCGACGCGTGAGCGGTGCTTGACGGTGCTGCCCATATGGGCATCACCCAACACCCCCAATCCTGTTATTACTTGAATAGACGTTTGATTGGCTTTGCTAAAGGTGTGCGTTTGGCTTTGGCTGACAGCCACCACAATGGCAGTTGCGCTGTCACCAATCGCAGGTGCATTGGGTGAGAGGGCTGATGATGCAGTGAAATTCATCTTGCAATTTTAGTGGGTGCCAATTTGGGGGCATGAAAACAAACAAAATATAAACTTAAAAAATGACATACAATGCCCTTATGAACACCCTACGACTTGGAAAAACCGGACTGAAAGTCACCCCGATTTGTCTTGGCATGATGACCTATGGCACGCCGAAATGGCGTGAATGGGTGCTGGAGGAAGATGCCAGTCGCCCCTTCATCAAACGCGCTGTCGAGGCAGGTATTAACTTTTTCGACACCGCCGATGTTTACTCGAACGGCGTCAGCGAAGAAGTGACGGGTCGCCTATTGCGTGAATTTGTCAAACGTGATGATGTGGTCATTGCTAGCAAGATAAATGGCGCAATGGGACCGGGGCCGAATGATCGTGGCCTGTCGCGCAAGCACATCATGCAGGGCGTTGATGCCTCGCTGCGTCGCCTCGGCACAGACTATATTGATCTGTATCAAATTCACCGTTTCGATCCCGAAACCCCGATTGAGGAGACGATGGAGGCGCTGCATGATGTGGTCAAGGCTGGCAAAGCCCGCTATATTGGCGCATCGAGCATGTATGCGTGGCAATTTGCCAAAATGCAACATGCTGCCGACCTGCATGGCTGGACGCGCTTTGTGGCCATGCAAAACCATTACAACTTGGTTTATCGCGAAGAAGAACGCGAAATGATCCCGTTGTGTATCGCCGATGGTGTTGGCCTCATCCCTTGGAGTCCGCTGGCGCGTGGCTTTTTGGCGGGCAATCGCACTGCCAATCGCTCTGGCGACACCTCACGCGCTCGCACCGATGCCTTTGCCCATGATTTGTATTTTCGCCCCGAAGATTTCACCATTGTCGAGCGGGTGGGCGAGATCGCCAAACAACGCGGGGTGAGCAATGCCCAAATTGCCTTGGCATGGATGCTGCACAAGCCCGGCATTACTGCGCCCATCATTGGGGCCAGCAAGATGTATCAACTCGACGAGGCGATTGCCGCGCTAGATATCAAACTGAGCGCCGACGAAATGGCTGCGCTCGAAGCACCTTATCAGCCGCACCCTGTGTTGGGTCATAAGTAATTTATCCTGCGCATCGTCAATCCTATGCACAATTTTGACATTACCCGCGCCCGCGCCGAAACACCCGGCTGTGGGCATGTGTTGCATTTCAACGCGGCGGGGTCGTCGTTGCCGCCACAGTGTGTGGTCGATGCCCAAAAGACCCATCTCGACCTCGAAGCCGAGATGGGCGGCTACGAGGCTGCCGATCTGCGTCACAATGCGATTGAACACAGTTACGACGCTATCGCGCAATTGCTCAATTGTCAGCGCGACGAAATTGCCATCATCGAAAATGCCACGCGGGCGTGGGATATGGCATTTTATGCCATTCCATTCAAACCCGGCGACCGTATTTTGACGGCGCAGGCCGAATATGGCAGCAATTACATTGCCTATTTGCAGGTGGCGCAACGCACTGGCGCGGTTATCGAGGTCATTCCCAACGACGAATTTGGGCAAGTGTCGGTGGCGGCGTTGCGGCAAATGATGGATGCGCGCGTCAAGCTCATCAGCATCACCCATATCCCCACCAACGGCGGCTTGGTTAACCCCGCCGCCGAGATTGGCGCGGTGGCGCGTGAATGGGGCTGCTTGTATTTGCTCGATGCTTGCCAGTCGGTGGGGCAAATGCCGCTCGATGTGCAGGCCATTGGTTGCGATATGCTGAGTGCAACTGGGCGCAAATATTTGCGCGGGCCGCGTGGCAGCGGTTTTTTATATGTGCGGCGGGCGGCGTTGGCGCAATTAGACCCGCCCATGCTCGATCTTCATGCCGCCACGTGGGTGGCGCGTGACCGTTACGAAGTGCGGGCTGATGCGCGGCGTTTTGAAAATTGGGAGACCAATTACGCCGCCAAAATTGGGCTGGGCGTGGCGGTAGATTATGCGCTCAATTGGGGGCTGGCGGCGATTTGGGCGCGGGTGCATTATTTGGGCGAATTGTTGCGGCTGCGGTTGGCGCATGTACCCGGCCTCGTCGTGCGCGATTTGGGCAAAACCCGTTGCGGGATTGTCACCTTCACCCACGCCAGCCACGACCCCGCTATGATTAAGGCCACGCTGGCGGCCCATCACCCGCGCATCAATGTCACCACCACCAGCCCATTCGGCACACGCCTCGATATGGAAGCACGCGGCTTGTCGTTGATGGTGCGGGCATCGTTACATTATTACAACGACGAAGACGAAATTGAGCAATTTTGTCAGGCGCTTTCGTTGATTGGCTGATTGGTCAACCAATCAACTAATCAACCAATCAACTTATATGGCAACTCTTACCCATTCTGAAAAATTTTCCCAATTGTGCGAGGCGTTTGAACACGCCCGCGTCAAATTATGCATCCCGGGCGCTAGCTTGGGCGTACTGATGCAGGACGAATATTTTACGGCGGGCTTTGGTATCACCAATGCCGAGCACCCATT
>CAZLOF010000267.1:0-6744 GCA_964560745.1 uncultured Thermoflexus sp. | reverse complement strand
ACATCATCTCAAGAATAGTAAGATAAAAGGTTTTGCCGATTTCAATATCTATCCCCAAAGCTACACGTTTGGGGATAGATAGTGAAATCGGCCCTTCATCTTTTAGGAATTTGCTCTAGTAAGACGATACCGCCAGAGGCTTATCTTGCATCTCCATATAATTAGCCGCATACTATGCCTCAAGGCTATTACCGTTATCCCACGATCCATCAAGACAATATTATATTTGCATGTGAAGATGACTTATGGTGCGTATCATCACAAGGCGGCATTGCACGCCGCTTAACCTCGGGGTTAGGTGAGGTATCAATGCCAGCCTTATCGCCCGATGGGCAACGGCTGGCGTTTGTGGGCAATGAAGAAGGCGAACAAGAAGTATATGTGATGCCAAGCATGGGCGGCTCGGTGCAGCGCCTCACGCATTATGGCATGAATGCCTTGGTAGCGGGCTGGACACCGAATGGTGAAATTATTTTTGGCAATGATGCCGGACAGCCATTTAGTGAGATGTATTGGTTGTATACGCTCGATCTAAAACAGCCCACCACCCCTACCCGCCTAAATTTTGGCCCAGCACGGGCCATTGCCCTTGGCCCCAAGAATGGGGTGGTATTGGGGCGCAACACCGGTGACCCTGCCAAATGGAAGCGCTATCGCGGCGGTCAGGCTGGCCGATTGTGGATCAATAGCGGCAAAAAAAATACGTTTGTGCCATTGATTGAGCTAGATAGCAATTTGGCATCGCCGATGTGGTTAAGCAACAATCGTATTTATTTTATTTCAGACCACGAAGGTGTCGGCAATCTTTATTCTTGCACACCCAATGGCAAAGGCCTGCGCCGCCACACTGAGCACAACGATTTTTATGTGCGTTATGCCCAAACCGATGGCGAACGCATTGTGTATCACGCCGGGGCCGATTTATATGTGTTTGAGCCAGAAAAACGCGCCAGCCGTAAGGTTGAGGTGGCGTTTTATTCGCCACAAACCCAACGCAGCCGCAAATTTGTCGATGCAACATGGCATTTGCAAGATTATGCGCTTAACCCCAATGGCAATCAATTGGCCATTACCTCACGCGGCAAATTATTTACTTTTTGGAATTTTGAAGGGGCCGTAACCCAACATGGCGAAGGGCCAATTGATAAACGTGATGCAAACAAGATTAGTGTGCGCTACCGATTGCCAACATGGATCGGCGACGGCGAAGTGATATTGGCGATTAGTGATGAAGGTGGCGAAGAGGCCTTTGTGGGTGTACCGCGTGATACGCGCACTTGGCTCAATAGCGAGCAAGCCGATTATTTGCGCAAGGCCAATGAACAAGCCAAAAATTTAAATATTGGGCGCGTGACTGCCGTTAAAGCCAACCCGCGCAAGGGCCAAATTGCCTTCACCAATCATCGATACGAGCTAATGCTGCTCGATTTTGAAGAAGACGAGATGAAGCTAAAAGTGATCGATCGCGGGTTGGCACGGCACATCGAAGGGTTTGACTGGTCGCCCGATGGCGAATGGCTGGCTTATGGCTGTTCGATTTCGTTGCAAAAGAGCGCCATCAAATTATGGCACGCGGCAACGGGTGCGATTCATCAAATTACGCAACCTGTGTTGCAAGACACACGCCCGGCATTTGACCCCGCTGGCAAATATTTATACTTTTTATCGCGGCGACTGTTTGACCCAGTGTATGACCACATGCACTTTGAATTGAGTTTTCCACGCGGCACAGTGCCTTGTTTGATCACCTTACGCCAAGATTTACCCTCGCCGTTTATTGCGCAGCCGCCCGAAGGCCAAAGCGAAGAGGAGGCCAAGCCGAAGTCCGAGACCGCTGCCGCCACCACGCCAGCGCCCCCCGAAGCCACGCCTGAGCCAAGGGAGATTGAATCGCCACAAACAGAAACGGGCAGCGAAATTGAAGCTAATGCGGCGACATCGGCCCCAACCCAAGAGCCATCTACCGAAGCCCCAACCGCCCCGCAGCCCAGCGCCGAAGCCACCAAACCCGATGCGCCGAAGCCCGATGCGCCAAAATTGCAAATTGATTTAGCAGGCATTCATACCCGTGTCATGGCGTTTCCAGTTGCATCGGGGTTATATGGCAACATTGCTGGCATTAAGGGCAAAAAGGTGCTTTATACCTATTACGCCTCAGATAGCGCCCCCAATAATTGGAATGAGGGTGTCAATGAAGCATCGGGCGGAAATTTGGAATGTTATGATTTAGAGGACCGTCGCGAAGACACATTGGCAACAGGTGTGTCTGATTTTAAGGTCACGCCCGACGGCAGCGCTATTTTGTATCGGGTAAATAACGCCTTGCGGGTGTTTAAAGCCGGTGAGAAACCCGATGATAACGGCTCAACCCCGCGCAAACGCGGCTGGATTAATTTGCATCGCGTGCGGGTGGCGGTTAGCCCTCCAGCCGAGTGGCAACAAATGTTTCGTGAGGCGTGGCGGCTGCAACGCGATAATTTTTGGACACCCGATATGTCGCAAGTCGATTGGTTAGCGGTCTATAACCGCTATTTGCCGTTGGTCGATCGCATCAGCAGCCGCAGCGAATTTACCGATTTGATGTGGGAGATGCAAGGTGAGTTGGGCACATCACACGCTTATGCGTGGGGCGGCGACACACGCTGGCCGCCCCATTACAGCCAAGGTTATTTAGGGGCCGATTTTGAATGGGATGCGGATGCCGAAGGCTGGCGTGTGCAACAAATTGTGCGAGGCGACAGTTGGGATGCCAAAACCGATTCACCGTTAGCTGGGGCTGGCATTAATGTAAAAGTGGGCGATATTTTGTTGCAGGTGAATGGGCAACGCCTCAGCCGCGACATTAGCCCTGAGCTATGTCTGGTGCATCAGGCAGGCAATGAGGTGACGCTGGTTATAGGCGAGAGTGAGAAGCAAGAACCAAAAACCAAGAACCAAGAAATAAGAAGCGAAAGCCAAGAAGCAAGCAAAGAGGGGCGAGCAGCAGATCAAGAGGCGAAAACAGAGACGCAAAAAGCTGAGCCAACGGCAGCAAAAATCAAAAACCCACGTGTGGTGATGGTGCGAGCGTTGCGAACTGATCGCCCCGCCCGTTATCGCGCATGGATCGAGGCCAACCGCACACGGGTATATGAGGCCACCCAAGGCCGTTGTGGGTATTTGCATATTCCAGACATGAACGCGCATGGCTACGCGGAGTTTCATCGCGGATATTTGGCCGAGGTGGACCGCGAGGCGCTAATTGTGGATGTGCGGCACAACCAAGGCGGCCATGTGTCGCAGCTCATTTTAGAAAAACTATCGCGTCGGCGTTTGGGTTACGATGTGTCACGCTGGGGCCAAATCCCCACCCCCTACCCGTTTTATTCATTATCGGGGCCGATGGTGGCGATTACCAACGAACATGCGGTTTCGGATGGCGATATGTTTTCGCACGCCTTTAAACTGATGAAGCTCGGCCCCGTCATTGGCACCCGCACTTGGGGCGGGGTGATTGGGATTTCAGGCTATCGGCGCTTGATCGATGGTGGTGGGGTGAGCCAACCCGAATTTGCCGGCTGGTTTAGCGATGTGGGCTGGAAGATTGAAAATTTTGGCGCACAGCCAGACATTGTCATCGACAATTTGCCACACGATTGGGCGGCGGGTGTCGATGCCCAACTTGAACGCGCCATTATTGAAATTAACCAATTGCTGGCAAACAACCCACCCGTCATACCCACCTTCGATAATCGGCCGAATCGTGCATTGCCAAGGTTAGACGCATAATAAATATTTCATATCGCTATCCAAAGGTTTTCGCCGATCTCACTATACCCTTGCCAAGCTATGCTTGACAAGGGTATAGTGAGATCGGCGTATCATATTTTGCCGGAATCATTATCGGGGGAATATCCCCAATAAATGAGAGAATACATTTCATCAATTCAAAATGCTCACACCTACGTATCACTAAATGGATTACACGCAATTCGACGATGCAGCCTTAATTGCACAGATCGCCCGTCAAGATCGCAATGCATTTGAGGCACTTTATTCGCGTCATGCCGCACAAGTGCTCGGCGTGGTAATGCGCTTGCTTGGCGAACGCAGCCTAAGCGAAGATGTGGCCCAAGAGGCTTTTTGGCGGGTATGGCGATTGGCCAAACAATTTGACGTGACACGCGGCAACGCGCGAGCATGGGTCTTTAGCATTGCGCATCATTTGGCGGTCGATACGCTACGTAAACGTAAAGATGGCAAAAATGTTGAGCTAGATGCCGAAGACGAAAATGGAGAAACACGCGATTTGCCAGATGAAATGCCAGAAGTGTTAACACAGGTCTGGGACAAAATGTCGGGTGAACGGGTGCGGGCAGCGATAAAACAATTACCTGAAGCACAACGAAAAGTGATAGAACTAGCTTATTTTAATGGACTAACACATAAAGAAATAGCCAGCGAGCTAAATGAAGCGCTAGGCACGGTGCATACCCGTGCTCGGTTGGCGATTATTAAAATGCGCGAGTTGTTAGTCGATATGGGGGCAAAATTGTGAACATAGAAGATAAAATAACCCTTTATGCGCTCAATGCGCTTGATGCTGACGAACAGGCAGCATTTGAGCTTGAGTTACAAAAATCGCCCCAACTACGCGCCAAATTAGCCGAAGAACGCGCCATTGTGGCATCGTTTGCCGAGCTAGCCGAGCCATTAACACCCAGCCCCAAAATGCAGCACCAGCTCATGGCGCGTATCGATGCCGATATTGCCAGCCGTCAGCCTATGCCACAACCCAAACCCAGCGTATGGGCCAATATCACAATCCTGTGGCGCAGCATTGCGCCAGTTGGGGCCGTGTTGGCCAGCATTTTGGCGGTGGTGATGGGTATTTGGGCCGTCAACACTCAGCGCGAATTGACACAACTACGCAACGAGTGGGCCATCATTAGCCAACCGGGCACCATTGCCGCCAATGTGCCCCCCACCAATAAACAATCTAGCGCCCGCGCCACCGTCTTCGTCACCCCGGGGCACAACCAAGCCATTCTCAGCGTCGCCAACTTAAGCGCCGTCGATGCCAAACAAACCTATCAAGCATGGCTCATCCGCGATGGCAAACCCGTCCCAGCGGGGGTGTTTAATACCGATGCCACTGGCAGCACCAAATTTATTATTAAAAGCGATGTGCCTATTAACGGCAAAGAACTCGTGGGGATCACCATTGAGCAAGCGGGTGGCGCAGCTACCCCCAATATGGATAAGCTAATGTTTGTAGGGCCGCTGACATAAAATTAAAAAATGCCGAATTTGCAATGGCATCTCAAGCGTTGCTTGAGATGCCATTGCAAATTCGGCCAAAACCACATTTGTTTTCGGGCTGCCCATAATCAACGATAAAATCGAGGGCCGTTATGAGATACCAACATAGTACCGGATGGATTGAACTAATTTGCGGCAGCATGTTCAGTGGCAAATCCGAAGAACTCATTCGGCGCGTCAAACGCGCCGAGATCGCCCGCCAAAAAGTTCAGGTCTTTAAACCCATTATCGACAATCGTTATGGCATGTTACAAGTCAGCTCGCACAGCGGCGCTCATGTCGATGCAATACCGGTCTCAACTGCTGCCGACATTTTGGCGCAAGCCAATCCTTATGCCGATGTTATCGCCATCGATGAAGTGCAATTTTTTGATGCCGCGATCTGCACCATTTGCAACCAATTGGCCGACCAAGGCAAGCGCGTCATCATCGCTGGCCTCGATATGGATTTTCGGGGCGACCCATTTGGCCCCATGCCCATTTTGATGACACAAGCCGAAGAGGTGAGCAAGCTACATGCCATTTGCATCGAATGTGGCGCCCCCGCCACCCGCACCCAGCGCCTCATCGATGGCCGCCCCGCCGACTATCACGACCCGCTCATCGTTATCGGAGCCAGCGAAAGCTACCAAGCCCGTTGCCGAAAATGCCACATTGTGCCCGGAAAAGGAGAGTAAAAAGCGCTAAGTGCTAAGTGGCTTTCACTTAGCACTTGAAACTTAGCACTTAGCACTTTTTGGCACTCAACACTTTTATGAAAGCAATTTGCGTTTACCTCGGTTCATCGTTGGGCAATGACCCACGCTATGCCCAAGCCGCCCAACGGCTAGGTGAGTTAATTGCACAGCGTGGGCTAACGCTGGTCTATGGCGGCAGCAATGATGGGCTAATGGGTTTGTTGGCCGATGCCGCATTAGGCGCAGGTGGGCGCGTGATCGGCGTGCTGCCACATTCGCTACGCGCCAACGAAATCGCCCATCAAGGGCTGAGCGAATTACATTTGGTGGGCGATATGCACGAGCGTAAAGCCTTAATGATGAAGCTGGCCGATGGGTTTATTGCCCTACCCGGCGGCTTTGGCACTTATGATGAATTTTTTGAAGCGTTGACTTGGCTGCAATTGGGGTATCACCAAAAACCGTGTGGGCTGCTCAATATTGCCGGTTTTTATACGCCATTTTTAGCGTATCTCGATCATGTTGTCGCAGCAGGCTTTGTCAAACCACCGCATCGGGCACTCATTCTTGATGATGACGATCCCATCCGCTTGATAGAGCGATTACAGAACTATCAACATACGCCCATTTCAAAAATATGATGTGCCGATTTCATAATGCTTTGCAAAGCATTATGAATCGGCAAAAGCGCCAAAACTCTGTTTCTTAAAATAATCTTTTGCCAAAACCACTATCTTAATGTTGTCATAGGGCGGCTTTGCTGCCC
>CAZLOF010000266.1:0-6748 GCA_964560745.1 uncultured Thermoflexus sp. | reverse complement strand
GATATAGTGCAATCGGCGAAAACCTCCGGAAAAGACTTTTCTGGATAGCTATATCAAGAAGGGGGCAAAAGTTATTTGTTGTGGGCAAGGGAATTTCCAATAGGGCAACGGCCCCAAGCCGCTGCTAACAAAGCAGCCTTGTGAAGCGATGGCGGCGCTGATACATAGACACGATAAGCACAAACTGATCAACAAAATTATACCGATCAACATGTACCGTTTGGTTGACGAGATCATATATTAAAGCAAACGAATTATAGGTATAAATATTTTTCCTTGCACAAATACGGTTATCTCAAATACTTCTTGGCGTTGCTGGCAGCATCCCACTGCAACGACCCAATAACGGTAGTAACCCACAGCCAGTATGTCAGGTTCATGCCAATCGCGTGAGCGGATTTCGTTGTCTTGGTTACAGGTTAATTCGTTACCTAAGGTGTCCACTTTTTTAGCCAATGTCAGCATTTCGGGTTGATCGGGTGGGGTGTTAGCGTTTACCGGCAATCGATAAATCTCGTAATGACTAAGCCGATGTTCGTGCGACGTATTCCATTGCAACCATGGATTGGTGCTTTGGTTTGTGTTGCTAATTGTGCCCGTGTAACTTTGTAATGTCACTAAATTGGCTGCGACCACGGCAAAGCTGGGGGATGTTGCCCAGTTATTATGTGGTGGGTCCCAAAAACGTGGGTCACCGATGGCGACGGCGCGGTTTTCGTAGTTGCCGGGGGCGATTGCGCGGGCTACCAAATGTAATATGGCGCGATGACCTGAGTTGAGCGCCCCTACATTGCAAAGCACGATGCGCGTCAGCGGGTCAAAACTACACGCCCCGTTGCCTTCAGGGGAGGTTTTCTGCCATGTCGCCGATACAAATTCAAGCCCGGGCGCGAGGGTGTCGCTAATAATAACGCTGGCAACATCACGCGGGCCAACTACAGTGACCGGGACCGTCATAGTAATGGGATCGCATATTTCGACATTTTCGGTTGAGACAAAAGATTCAATGGCTAGGTCAATTTCTCCAAACTCGGTTAATACATCTGGCCCAGTATTTGGCGGTGTGCCAATAGGTGTCGGCGGTTGATAAGGGCCATTGTCAGGTGGACGTTTGGTAGGTGTTTGTGTAGCTGTGTTGGTAGGCGTTTGCGTAGCTGTGTTGGTAGGTGTTTGCGTAGCTGTGTTGGTAGGTGTTTGCGTAGCTGTGTTGGTAGGTGTTTGTGTAGCTGTGTTGGTAGGCGTTTGGGTGGCTGTTTTGGTAGGTGTAGCAGTCGATACTGCCTGTACGACAACAGGCGCTAAAGCACTGTTGTTGGTTGAATTCACATCATTATTTGCTGTAACAACGGCGGTGTTGGCGATTGTGCCAACTGTATCGGCGCGGGCATTTACCACTACTTGTTGCACCCCCACTGCGGCTAAATCGCCAAAATTACATGTGACGCTGCTGCCAAACAAAGTGCAAGCCGGGTTTGCTTCAATGCTAGTGAAGGTAATCCCAACGGGCGCGTCATCCGTCATCACCACGCCTTGTGCCAATTCGCCAGAGGTGTTGCTGACCTGAATGGTATACGAGAATATATCGCCGATGGTGAGCGGCGAGCGTGAGACGAGCTTGTTGACTGTTACTTCGGAGGGATTGTAATAAAAGCCGAAATCGGCGTTGCTATACACCTGACCCGCCGTTAAGGTCACAACATATGAGATGACGGTGGTGCAGAAATAGCCATTGGCTGCGCCAACCGTTATCGTATAGGTTCCGGCGGGCAAATTACCAAAAATATAGTCGCCATCAAGTGTGGTTGTGGTCGAGATGTTGCTATTCGGGTAAGTCAAGGTAATCGGCACGCCAGTCAGTCCTGTCGTTTCACTGCTTTGTTGCCCTCCGTCTTGGCTGACATCTAAAAACACAAAATTGCCGATGCTAGCCGGCAGCGTTACTGTGAGGGTGTGACTAAATTGGTTGTCAGCGCTAAAGGTATCGCTCAGGGCGTTGGTTTGAGCTACATTGGTAATAACACCCGAACCGATGGCTGTGGCGTAAATAGTAATGACGGTGCTGGCGTTTGGCAACAATGTTCCGATGCCGCATGTCACTAAGCCTTGATCAAGATTACAGCGGTTGAGGTCGTTTTCGATGCGCTGAAACACAATTCCACTTGGTTGAGCATCAGTGAGAACAACGTTGGTGGTGGTTACGCCGGTTGTGTTGCTAATAGTAACCACATAGCTAAATGGCGCACCTTGCATGATATTAGATGGCCCCGTTTTGCCGATGCTGATATTGCAGGCACGTAACGTGGTGTTGGCTGTGCCGGGGGTGCTAGGGCCAATCGTGCCGCTATTGCCAGCCAGTGCCCAATCATTACCGCTTGTCGTGTCGAAGCCGTTATTGATCGAGGCGATGCTTTGACCAAGGCTGGCGCTTGCACTTGCGTTTGGTGCGCCCCAGCCCGTGCCCGGGCCATTAACGGCAGCGCCTGTACCCCATGCTACATAATCAATTACTGACCCCGAAATATTACTTCCTGAGTAAAGTGTCAAGTTATCGCCGGTGTCATTTAATGCGGCTGATCCGCCCCCGGCGGCGAAAAATTCCAATTTATTATCACTGGGATCAGTATCATCTGTGCCCGCTATGCGATGAATCACGATATAAGTTCCTGCTGGGATTCCTCCCACTGGAATCGTAATCACTTTTTGAAATGCACCACTGCTTTCGTTATCAGTGACTAAAAAATTGGCCCCGCCTGCAATAAATGCGGTGGATACTAATTCGACCCACTCATCTCCATTGGTAACGGCTTGCCGATACATGATTTCGTTGATGCTCAGTACTGACGTATTACTAGGAACTGGTGCAGCGCAGTAATTGATGGCTGGTGCGGGTAGCGGTGTTAGACTGACCTGAGCGAAGTTGTTGCCAAGGCTGTTGTCGTTTGTGGCGCTGATATAGGCCGTATTGGTTACTAGCGATGACGTGCTGGCAATGGCTTGAATCACCACATTGGCACTGGCGGCTGGTGCTAGCGTACTTTGTGTGCAGGTGATGATATTATTTGATAAGGTGCAGCCTGTGCCGCTTACGCTACTAAATTGCACCCCGGCTGGCGCAGTGTCGGTGATGATGATATTAGCGGCAGCGTTGCTACTAAGGTTGGTGTAGGTTAGAGTATAGGCAAATGATGTGCCAACCGTGATCGGCGTTTGGGCGGTTTTGGCAATGGCGACATCGCTGCTGCTGAGTGGGCGCAAGACCGTCGGGCCGATTAGGCCCAGCTTTTCAGTTGTGCCTTTGCCACCTATTGCATTGTCGCCCACCACAATGATGGCGGTGGCGATTGGTATGGTGGAAGTAATCCCAACCCAGCGAGTTGTGCCATTACCGCAGCCGGGTGTCAGGCCACCCACAGCGGTGTTGCTAGCACCACTAGGGCAGGGCAAACTGCTTGGTTCGATTGGGACCTCACTTATCAACCCACCGTTGTTGTCGAGCAAGCGCATGAACGCCCTTGTGCCAGCCGGATTCGTTTCGAGGTCGCCTACAAACACACCGAAGCCCTGCACAGGGCTGCTAAAATTCATGCGTACCCCATTTTGCCCACCTAAACTGCTTAGTTGGTTGTAATATAGTTGACCGATATCCGCACTCGATGGCTTTGGCGCATTGTCTTGTAGGGTGCAATTGCTGCCGCTGTGCAAATAGGTGGCCGAAAAGTCATTGTTGCCCGTATGCGCCGAGCCACTGCCATATCCAAACGCGGTTGGCATATCTACCGAGGTGAAGGTGATGCTAAACCCGTCTGGTTGCGTTAAGGTGAGCGGAGCGTTGATGCGTGTCGCGCTGGCCCCCGAAAATATCAACGGGCTTGCAACATTACTGGGCAAACTCGTTTGTGCTGCGGCTATCCAGTCTTGTTGTTGCGCCAATAGCACGAGTTGTGCGTTAGTATAAGTTGGGCTGGCGCAATTTGGCGAACTGCCAGTTTGACCGAAGGCTTCATCACCAATGCTGGCATTGCCGCCGATAAAGGGGAAGCCTGTGCCTGCTTGCACAATTAAGTTGGTTGCAATCATTGCAACTACCGAAACAACAGTTGCAATGATCAGAAGTAATGTATTGCACAGTAACTGCTTAGAGTCTCGTCGAAATTGCATCATTTATGATGATAATTATCGCAATTTGACTAAAAATTTATATAACCCAAAAGGGTGATTGTGTGGAATTAAGAGTATCTGTAAAGGTGTATTTGACGTTATTGTATGGACAAAATGTCCTATTCTTTGCTGATATTTCGTAGAAAAAATGAGATGATGGCAAAATTGAAACCTTTTGTTTTTGCAGTTTTTTTTAGTTGCATAGATTGCAAAAATGGGTAATGATACGTAGTTTTTATAATTTTTTAGTATGGTAAAAAGACTCGCGCGGGCTGACCGATGGCTTTGGGGAAGTCATGTGTTGGGGGGAGAGGGTGGGCATCAGTTTTAACCATATGAATCTACTTCACCCGCTTCAACTCTGCCCGCATATCCGCAATCTCAATAATATCGCCGAAGGCCAACAGCGTACGTTGTGAAATACGCACCCCATTCACCTTGGTTCCCGATGACGAATTGAGGTCTTCGATATACACGGCATCACTCTCGATGATAAAGTTGGCATGTTGCCGCGAGACATAGGGGCTATCGACCTTGATTTGGGCCGATGAGGTGCCAGTGCTGAGTTTGCGCCCAATCATCACCATATCTTCGCCGGGTTTGCCTATTTCATAGCGCAACCCTTGTGATGGTCCAGATAAGATCTCGAAAATAGCCTTGCCCGGGCGATAGACCATCGTCTTGGGGCCTTCTTCGCCGCCAGCGCTACCGTCTTTCCATACTTGGGTCGATGGGGCTGCGACATTGCTCATGCCAACGCCCGAACTGAGGTTGGTGCCGAGATTGGTGCTGCCACCTTCTCTAACCACAACCGTGCCGCCGCCGCCCCCGCCGTTTGAACTCGCCCCAAAATCCATATTGGTGGCCCCGCCCAAAAATGTCATGCCGGCATTGACCCCGCCCACATTTTCAGGCGCTGGTGCTGGCTTGCGTTTGCGCAACAAAATAATGGCTAACACTGTGATTAAGCCGACCAGCACCAGCGCAATGCCGACGATGGTCAGAATATTATTGCTGATCAAACATACAATATCATTGCAGGGTGGGGTGACTTGGGTCACAGCGGTTGAGCCGCTTTGCATATCAATCGAGATAGTGCGGGCCAACGCTGGGTCGGGTTTGGCGGGATCAGTGACCGCCTGTATTTTTAGCTCGTGTTTGCTGCCAGCGGCATAGCTGGCCGTAAATTCAAACACATAGGGCGCTTTATCGCGGGGGGTGGGTTGATTGTCGAGTATGAAGTCGACACGGGCCGGTGTGACGTTTTTGGGCGTTACTTCAACCGCAACTTTGGCATCACGTTGCAAAACGGGCATATTTGAGCCAACTGGCGCCCCATTCACCCGAATGGCAATGTCGAGTGTGGCTGGCCCGGCTGGGGCGACAGCGCCTTTAGGCGCATAGTCAAACGTTTTTTCGTCTGCCCCAGACTTGGTGTTGAGCTTGATTTTGAGCTTGCGCGGCTTGGCGTCGTCGGCTTTGGTATTGAGTGTCAGCACATATTGGGTTTTTAGTGTGCTTTGAATCTCTTGAAATTTTTGCCGAATGCCATTGACATCGGCACGTATATATTCGCCATCGGTATTGGTGGCGAGGCGTGTTAGATAATTTTCGTCTAAGGCACTGCCAATGCCAATGGTGAAGACCGGCACTAAGTTTGATCGTCCTAATGCGACAGAATCATCGGCCCCATAAATGCTGCTTTTGACATCTTTGCCATCGCTAAACACCAACACGGCGCGTTGCCCGACCTTGCTTTCGCGGCGTGTCAGTTCAACGGCTTTATACACCACGTCATAAAGTGGTGTGCTATTTACAGCCACCAGTTGTGTAATGATATTGATGATGTCGTTGCGGCGGTTGCCTTCGACAAAGTTTGACTCTTTGCTTGGGTCAATTTTATTGAGGTCGGGGTTAATTGGGCCATTAATGCCAATCATCGCCACCCGATCGCTGTCTGTTACCGATAACAGCATCTCTTTGCTGGCATCTTTCAAGGTTGGCAAGCTGGCACGCCCGATCATGCCAAAATCGACCACCAACATATAGCTTACGCTTACTTTGGGGTTGACCAACGCCGCCACATCAAATTGATCGATCTTGGTGTCGCCATCAAAGACTTCAAATGAATCTTTGCCTAAGCCGGTTAAGGGCACACCGGCTGGGTTGAGTGGCGTGATGGTGCAAGCGATGCTGGGTTGTTTTGTCGAATCACAGTCATGAATAATCAAGATTGGGCCGCGTTGTTGTTGCGCTTGGGCCAATTGTGGTTGACCTAAAGGCAACCCACTCATTAAAAGCGATGCTAATAAACCAAGGCTTAAGCCATAGGAAAGATGAAATGATGCTTTCATGTAAAAATAATTTGGGTTTATATATTCTGCCATGTCAAGACCAATTTGGCAATGAGAAAAAAGCCGCAAAAATGCCCAAAGCCTGATTTCCTGTTGTTTTGGGATGAATTTCCCGATAAATCGGGATGTAGCCTTATGCGCTTGGGAAGGGGAATTACTACAATGAAAAAAAGTAGAAAGTGCTGAGTGCTGAGTGCTGATTTAAAAGTTATTCAGCACTCAGCACTCAGCACTCA
>CAZLOF010000265.1:0-6763 GCA_964560745.1 uncultured Thermoflexus sp. | reverse complement strand
AACTTATCTCGACTTTTGATGTCACAAACGTTGTTACTAAATAAAGGATGAAGGGTGAAGGATGAAAACAAATTCGCCCTTCATCCTTCACCTTTCATTCTTTATCCTTCACCTTGCATCCTCTTATCGAATTGCGCAATGTCGCATTTACCTATAATCTTGGGCGTAATTCAGTGCCAATTTTGCAGCATGTTGATTTACATTTACATGCCGGACAATTTGCGGCGGTGGTTGGGCCAAGTGGCGCAGGTAAAACCACGCTCTTAAAGTTAGTGCTTGGCATGTTGCACCCAACTGGCGGCGTAATCACAACCGACCCCACCCGCATTCCCATCTCGGGTGAAAAAATTCGTCCATTACGCATGGGCTATATTCCGCAACTTGAGACTGTCGATTGGAATTTTCCGGTCACGGTTGAACAAGTGGTGTTGATGGGCCGCACCCGACAATATTCGCTCTGGCCTTGGCATTCAAAGCAAGACTACGCCATGTTGGCGCAGGTATTGACCGAAATGGAGATTGCACATCTTGCCAAACGCCATATCCGCGAGCTATCAGGCGGGCAACAGCAACGGGTGTTTTTGGCTCGGGCGCTGATTGCCGAGCCAGATTTGTTGGTATTAGATGAGCCGACCAGTGGTGTAGACATGCGTACGGCACAAAATGTATTGCACGTGTTGGCCGATTTAAACAAACGCGGCATGACCATTCTCATGACCACCCACGATCTTAATTTGGCAGCCGCGCATGTGCCTTGGATTGTATGCCTTAACAAACGGGTGATTGCACAAGGCAAACCCGAAGCTGTATTTACTACCGAAAATCTCAACCAAACTTATCAAAGTGATATGCTCGTCATTCGACAAGATGGCATGCTCATCATTCAACAAAAACCACACGGTCACACCTATCATGATCTTGTGCCCAACCCTGTGCTCGGACACTAATAAATTACGAATTACGAATTGGCTTTCCAATTCGTAATTCGTAATTCGTAATTTTCTATGTCTCCTTTTGAATTTGAATTTTTTCGCAATGGTTCGATTGTGGCAGTGCTTATTGGCGGGCTGTGTGGGCTGATTGGTGTTTATGTGGTGTTACGTGGCATGAGCTATATCGGGCATGGGTTATCGCATGCTATATTTGGTGGCGCGGTGGTGTCTTATGTCATGCAATGGAACTTTTACATCGGCGCAGGCGCGTGGGGGTTTTTGGCGGCGTTGCTCATTAACCAAACTGTGCGCCGTACCAAAATTGGGGCCGATGCCGCTATTGGCGTGATTACTACTGCCAGTTTTGCCATTGGCATTGCCCTTATCAGCCGCTATCGCAAATTTACCCGCAATTTTGACGCGGCGCTGTTTGGCAATATTTTGGGCGTTACGCCCGATGATGTTATTGTCATCGCAGCGATGACCCTCGTCGTATTTTTGCTCATTTTGGTGATGTATAAGCAATTGCTTTTCACCACTTTTGACCGCGAAGTGGCGCAAGTGTATGGGGTGCGCACTGAATGGATCGAAACCTTGTTTGCCTTGGCCTTGGCTGCCACGTTAATTGCCTCGATGCAAGTGTTGGGCGTTACGCTCATTGCCGCTGCCTTAGTCGTGCCAGCCATCACCGCCCGCCTGCTCACCGATAATTTCAATCGTATGGTGGCTTTATCCGTCGGTATTGGTGCTTTCAGCGGCTTTGCTGGTATGCTCATCAGCTTTTATGCCGATGTGGCTTCGGGCGCGTCAATTGTGCTGTTACAAGCCAGTTTATTCACCCTCGCCATTTCTATCGCCACCATTCGCAAACGCACCGAACGGTTAATGCATACCCATGTTTAAATATCATGAAGCCATTTACTAGCCAATTCACCAACCCATTCACCCAATCGTTAATGGCGAATGTGACCGATGAAAATTTGCACGTCTTTGTGAAAGATTGGGACATACTCGAAGGCCTCGTGGTCGGTATTTTTCGTAATAAAACTGCCACTGCTGCCGATGAGCAAATTTATGCTCAGGCGCGGGCTGAGCTACAAACCCATTTGCCCCAATGGCAAAGCGCCTTACATTTCCATTGGCAGGGCAAAAAAATCGGCGGTCAACCCGCGCAGTCTGACCCCTTTGCGGCGCTAATCGCCCCGGCTCACGCCAGTGAATTTGTCGGCAATCTTAGGCTCATGCAAACGCTGCCGGCCGCCCGCGAGGCGTTAAATTCGCTTATCATTAAAATTGCCAAATAATAAACCGTATATAGCCTGCCCGTGAATTTCCCGGGACTGTTATTGCTACTTATGATGTGTGGTATATTTAATACGTTAAAGTTGCTTGTGTCTGAAGCGCTACTTTAACAATCTGTTTTGCTATTTTTTTAATAGGAGGTGGTGTTATTTATGAGTAGTCCGAAACATAGCGCAGTAGCACCCCTCCAGATTAATCATCTGTAGATTGCTACTGCGCGGTAAAACGGCGGGTCTAATTTAGGCCCGCCGTTTTGCTTTTTCTGGTTTACTTGGGCGGTTTCAATACTGTTTTACGGGCGGCTGCGGCGGCTCCGCGCATGTCTTCTACATTTTTGAATCGCGGGCGCTGTAAAAGTTCTAAATCGGCAGGAATGATACGTTGTAAATGTGCTAGGTCATCAGTATCGAAGCGTTTGGGGCTGTAAGCAAAAATCTCAGACACTTCGGCGGCTTGCCCAGCCCATGCATTTTCTCGGCGTAGGGCATCGGCCTTACTATGGTAAGTACGTTTATCCCACGCATTGGCCGAATTTTCAATATCGGCAGCGATACGCCGCAGGTTAATGGCTAACACCGCGCAAATGTCTTTGCACAGTGCCGAATCGTTTAGGTTATTTAAGGTATTGGGTAAATGCACCTGTATCAATTCGGCAACCATGTGCATGTCTTGGTTTCGTTCTTTAATACTCATCGTAATTGCTGGTGGTATTTTAGATCATTTGTTCTGTTTTGTCTACTTAATTCATTTTGCAATTGTTAATTTCGCCACACTTGGGTCATGATCACTGGCGCGGTCAACAAACTCGGCATTTACATGCACAATGTCATATTGGGGGGCCGCAGTTTGAAAGAGCGCTTTGCTTAACATAATATGATCTAACACTTGCGAATTGCCTTCATATACATAGGTATAGCGTTCTTCGGGTGGCAAGGTTTCAACAAGGCTATATAACACTTGCGCTTTATCATCCTTCCCCATCAGCATACGCATCGGTTTTGAAAACTCAAAATCATTCAGATCGCCCAACACGATTACATTGGCATTGCTATCAATATTAAGCAGTTCAAGCACAAATTGCTTTACGGCAAGGGCTTGTTGGGTGCGTGGGACTTCGCTGCCCAAGGTCGGGGGCTGATAACGCCCAAATAAGGCTTGATCGCCGCCCTTTGATATAAAGTGATTGCCCACCACAAATAGGGTTTTGCCGTTATAGGTAAATTCGCCTACCAATGGCTTGCGGCTGTCCTTAAATGCTGGGTTACTTGGTTCAATTCGCCCCGGGCTGTAATTTAATTCGGGTTTGCCTGCGGCATTGCGCCCCACATTTACTGCCCGCGTGGCATTGCCCCCCGCCCGATCAACAAATTGTAAGCCTCGGTCGCTGCGAAAGAAAAAGCCCACCCGAATATTACCCCCCGGCGCACCGCCATCTTGTTTTGGTTGTGGCGCAATATCGCGCCATTGATAACGTGGCCCGCCCGCCGCCACAACTGCATCTGCCAATTTTTGAAAGGTCTGGCTGGCATCGGTTGTGGCGGTGTCTGTTTCGCCATCATTATCTTGCACTTCTTGTAATGTTAATAAGTCGGGGGCTTGTAAGTTGCGCACAATAATATTGGCTAGGCGGGTAAATTTGGTTGCTGAATCGGTTGCCGATAGATTTTCGACATTAAAACAACCTATTGCTAATTGACCAGCGGTAGCGGCAACGCTATTTTCGCGTGGCAAATTGCCAGCACTATATTGCAGCGCTTGGGTCGCATGAAGCTGATATTTGCCGAAGCTGTAGTCGATGACCCCCACAATTGGGGCAGTAAATTTGTCGCCGACGTTTAAATTGGGCAACTGCGTCAATAAATTGGTCACGACCATGCGCTCTGGGTTATAGTCATCTGGCGCAATCACGAGGCCACCCCGCACCGTGCGGCGGGTAGCATTTACGCCGTTATCGCCAATAATATATGCTTCGCGGTTGGGGGTTCCGCTGCTAAATTGGCGAGTTGGGCCAACCACAACCGCCTCATTTACCTGCACTAACATGCCCTCTAAACTTTCATAAAAATCCAAGCCATCGACATCGGCCTCAAATTTACTGGTTGTTTCGGCGTCACCATGAGCATCATCGTCGATAACTTTTTGTGGCGGCATCCGCCCACCTGTGCCAATTACAATTGGGGTGGGCAATGGGTTATTGCTCGATAGTGTTTTCACCTCTAACCCGGGCGCGGCTAATTGTGTAACACTTAAATTGGCGGCGCGGTCAGACCCAGAACCCGGGCGAAACTCGGTGACAGTGGCATTTACCCACACATAATCGCCAATATTTATGTTTGGTGTAGCATTTGCAAACACATAAATACCTTCCGAAGTTGCAATATTATTATCGGGTTGGGGGTCTTGCATCCAAAAACCATTGTTGCGCACCACCGTAACCACACCACCCACCCCTTGCACCAGTTTGCCTTGCATGGGCGATACATGACCTGTGCCTTGAATTTCACGAATACGGGTTTGAGGTGTAATGGGTGTCGGGGCGGCGGTTTGGCACGCGGTCAACATCACAGCCGCCAGCACTCCCCATGAGAAAAACGCTGATTCTCTAAGCATATGGGGTTGATTGTATGTGAAAACCAACAGAAAAAACTTGCCAAAACGCCCCTCTTTTTATCGCCATGAGCGATAAAAAGAGGGGCGTTTTGGCAACCCTGCAAGTTTAAGCCTGTTCAGCCGCTAGCGTTTACTTGTCATCAACAGCGGCAGTAGCACCCGTGAGCCACCTTTAAACGAAGGGGCAGCCGGCCCATAATGATTCTCGTTGCCACTGGTTTCAATCTCAACCAACCAATAGGTATAGGTCTTGCCTAGTTGAGCGCTGTAATCTGCCCATTCATAGCTAGCGCCTCCTTGCCCACGCCCCTTGCCAAAAATAATCTGATCTGTCACCTTCACCGCATTGGCAGGCATGGTCGTCGATGTCGCCATGCCTTCGCTGCGATAAAGCACAAACCCATAGGTATCAACTTCTTGCCCAGTCACCCAACTCACATCGATACGTCCGCTGGCCTGTCGTTGTGAATGGAAAGCCATCAAGCTCACGGCAGTTGGGTTTTGGTCATTTAACCCAAAATCGATACTCATATTGGTGTTTGAATTGGTGTCGCCATCAGTGGCTGGCAACTGATTATTAACCAACGTGATGACAGTTGCCACTACGTAACCATCGTTACCCAACACCCCAACTGCAACACCATGATTACGGCTATCTTGGTTGCTGCTGCTGCTCACCGCCGCTGTGCTTGGGTAAAGCGAAGCTAAGTTTGCACCGGCTACAAAGTTGGCCGCAGGCAAGATCACAAAATATGAGCCGGGCACCAAATTGGTGAATTGATAACGCCCGTTATTATCGGTTTGGGTCGATAACAACATGCGGTCAGTGCCCAATTCAAACATGCCATCTTTATTTGTATCCTCATATAACTCTAATAACACATTACGGAAGCCCAACTCATTGGCATTGACGGCGCTATCGTTATTCGCGTCATGCCATACATAGTCACCAATCGTCATGGGCTGCCATACACCAGCATCAATGGTGGGGATGTATTGCCCGGTGGTCAAGGTATATACGGCGGTCAATCCCGTCACCGTATCGGCATCGCTATTGGTCGCGGTATTGCTTGCCCCTTGTAACGTAAAGCTGTAACCGGCTGGCAATACAAACTGCACCATATAACGCCCTGCATTTAAATTGGTAAATGAGTAATAACCACTGGCATTGGTGCGTGTTACTGCCAATTCGGCATTGGTATCGGCATTTCGCAAACGCACAATCACATCACCCAATCCCACTTCATCAGCATCTTGCACCCCGTTATGATTCACATCAACCCATACATAATCTCCCAGCCCAGCTACCGTTGGGTTATCGACAGGGGGTTGCACTCCCCAATAATGGCTCAAGTTATTGGCCGTGACAGTCGGAGTGATTTGCCCATTATTGCTTATGGCATTTGTTGCTGTCACCATGCCCGTATTGGTATATTGTCCAGCCCGCGCCACACCCACTAAGTTACACACCACACCTGCGCCCGGGGCCAATTGCAACCCTACCAGCGATGGCGTGCACAGCGTGGGCGTAATCACGCCTTCACGATTGTCACCTACACTCAGGTTTGTCAAAGTCACATTGCCCGTGTTTGTAATTCGATACGTCCACGTTACAGGCAGACCCGCCGTAATGGTTGGCCCGGGCACCACATCCGCATCGGCTGGTGGTGATGCTGGCCCATTCGTCAACTTTACTATCGTCACACTAGGGTTTACGCCAAAATAACGGCTACTATCTGTCATCGTTATGGTGGGGGTAATATTGCCTGCGTTAGTGAATGGATGCGTTGCCGTTACAACTACGTTGTTCACATATTGGCCTGTCACTGCCACCCCTGTTGCCGAGCAGGTCATTACGCTGGCCACCGCCAATACCGCGCTAGGGCATGTAATCACCCCAACACGATCATCATTCAAGG
>CAZLOF010000264.1:0-6768 GCA_964560745.1 uncultured Thermoflexus sp. | reverse complement strand
TTTCTCGTATACGATACGGGTCGTGGTTGTCCCCGGCGCGCCGTCTACTCCGGGCTTGCCATCACGGGTAACGGCAAATTGTTCTAAATCGCCAATCGTAGTTTTATTACTCAAGTCAACAATCACAGTTTTGGTTGAGGCAGTACTGCCCACCGATTCGTAATTATGCCCCGTAACAAATGAGGTAAATGCTCCATAATGACCATTTGGCGACACACGCGCCCGGCTTGGCAAGCCTTCACTTACAAAACTATGTTTCACCTCAAAATTGCTGTCGAAGGCACGAGCAAACATCAGTTGCACACCTTGCCCACCGCCTTGCGGCACCAAACACAGGCCATTGCCACCTGCAAAATAAACCCGATTACACCCCAATGGCGCAATGGTTGAATCTGACGAATTAGCCTCAACCAGCTTAACTTGGCTTTCTTCGCCTTCTTTTTGGCTCAGCATCAACATGCTGCCCGACTTGGTTGGGGCGCTTACACGTTGGGGGCTTGCGGCCTTATTGTTGCCCTCATTCGCTTGGCTTTGGGTTTGTGGCGTTATACGCGGCTGTTGCCGCATTGCCGCCCACCCTAAATACCCGCCCCCAATCAACAACGATGCGCACACAATGCCACCAAACACCCATACCTTTGCCGAAGTTACCCCATCAACCTCAGAAATTTTTACACTTACTTTTTTACTTTTTTGCATCTTAACTCCTTTGAGCCATGAGCCATGAGCTTTGAGCCGTGAGCCGTGACTCATAGCTCAAAACTCATGGCTCACGGCTAATAGGCTCATAGCTAATCATCATGCCCACCGGCAACGGCCCCAACATCGACCCGCCACAAACGCAAGGCCGCCAAAATAACAACCACTGTCATGCCTGCCAAAAACATGCCAATGGCTTGCCCACTGCCTTGTACCCCCCACAAGGCCCCAAACACAACCGAAGCAATTAGCCGCGCCAAACTGGTAAACGTAGTCAACATCGCCAAGCCACTGGTACGCAAATGGTCTGGCAAAATGGCACTTGCGGCAGCAATTAACACCCCATCGGTAGCGGCATAATAGCCCCCAAGTAATAAGACATAAATGGGCAATGAGGCCATACCAAAGACAGGCGCAATGACGAGTGCATAGGCAGCCATCAACAAGCCATAGCCTACAATAAACATACGGGTGCGGCCCATGCGGTCGGCAATGCGACCAAATGGCACCGCCAAAACCATATAAATGAGCGCCACAAATACAAATAACAATGGCACAAGCTCGATGCCAAAATTGAGTGAGCGCTGAAAAGTGAGATGCAGCAGCGGGTCGCTAAGGGTGGTAAGGCTAAATAATCCACCGATTAGGGCGATACCGCGAAAGCTCGGCTGCGCCAACAAACGCGCCACATCGCCGATTGCGATGGTTTTAATTTGGGCGGGTGTGCCCTCAACAACCACCTCAGTGGTTTTTCGATTTTGCACAAATAGCGATAACACGGCCAAACCGATCACCGCAAAACAAAAGCTAACCACAAAAATAGCATCATAGGCATTGGCGGTAAAGGCCAGCAATGCCGATGCGATAAGCGGCCCAAGCATAGCGCCAGCCGTATCCATTGCCCGATGTGCCCCAAATGCCGTGGCAAATTGCGCTTTTGGTGTGCTGGCGGCAATAATGGCATCACGCGGGGCGGTGCGAATGCCTTTGCCGATGCGGTCAACCAGTGTTACACCGGCTAATGCGCCCCAGCTTGCACCCGCCCCCAACAGCCCAAGTTTGCAAATGGCCGAAAGGCCATACCCTGCGATGGCGACTTCTTTGTGGCGTTGCCAACGATCGGCGACATAGCCGCTCGCCAATTTAACCAACGCCGCTGCCCCCTGATAAATGCCATCGATGATGCCTAATTCAAGCGGGGCCAGCCGCAACCCAAAGGCTAAATATAACGGCAGGGTTGTGGCGATCATTTCAGACGAAATGTCGGTGAGCAAGCTGGTTATGCCTAAAAATAGCACATTACGGCTGATGCGCAGCCAGCTTGTGCGATCTTTGGTATTTAGAATAGAGCTGGAATTTTCAATTTGATACATGAATGATGCTTCCTTTCATTCATATATTGTAAAAATTTTAACTTGAGTTTACATCCAACAAAAGAGCGATTATGACACCCAACTAAATGTCAATATGGCTGATATCGCCGAGGCTTGGCCTGTTTTTATAAGCACCCAAAACAAAGTGTTTAATATGCATTTTCTCATCAAATATAAATAATTCTGAGAAAAATCAAAGTAACACATCATTTTTTTTGAGATAATTAGAAATGCAGTTATATAGAGACATTTCAATACAGCCAACATTCTTATCTTTACACCGTTATAGCGCCGCAGCATGCATAGATTTATCTCATTTTTGTCCATCAGCTTATTTGCGTTTGCCTGTCTTTTTTTTTACCCTAAACCTGTTGCTGCAAATATCACCCATAGCGGGTTAAATCAGCCAAACAAAGCGGCGATTATTCACATTGTCAAAAGGGGCGATACCCTATATCGCATTGCCCTAACCTATGGGGTCAGCAGCCAAGCCATCATGGCGGCAAATGGCCTGCGCAGTGCCAACGTCATTTTAGGTAAAGCGTTAATCATCCCGGGCAAAAATACACCGAGCGCCCCCATTCGCACCACACCGCCCAAAACCGCCATAACACAATCGGCCTCATCAGCCAAACCGTCATCGTCCCCGCCCCCCACCGATCAGGTTTACATGCCAACGATTCTTGATCATAGCGAACGCGCCATTGCCACTGCCGCAAGCAATGTGCCACCCGTCGGCAAATATGTTTGGGTCAGCATTAGCCAACAGCGCATGATGATGTATGAAAATGGCAAATTGGTGCATGAAACTTTGGTAAGCACAGGGCGGGTTGGCTCAGAAACCGCCATTGGCAACTTTCGCATCAAAACCAAAATGGATCGCCCTTATAGCCGCTTATGGAATTTGTGGATGCCAAACTGGCTCGGTATTTATGATGTTGGGCCATATGAAAATGGTTTTCATGCCCACCCCAGCACCCCCAGTGGCACTGTAATTTGGAAAGAAAGCCTCGGCAAGCCTATTTCATTTGGTTGTATTGTCTTGTCAGATAGCGATTCGGCTTTGTTATATGCTTGGGCCGATATCGGCACGCCGGTCGCCATTCGGCCTTAGTCTAATGGCCTACATCTTTATCGAAGTATTTCCTTCTCATAGACTTCGCGTTTTTCAATTGCAATGTTTGTTGCAAGCGTCTATTATTGACATTCAATAACATTGCCATGAAAAAACTCTTTACGCTGACATTCCTGCTATTTTCTCTTTTAGGCAACGTCTTATTTTTGGCGCAGGCCGCCAATGCCGGACTTGATCCCGCCGCCCCAGTGCCAATCGGCAACGCATTTACCTACGTGGTTAAACGGGGCGATTCTCTCTCGGTTATTGCTCGGCGTTATGGCATTACTTTAAATGCACTGGTGCAGGCCAATCGTCTCACCCGTTGGACCATTTACCCTGGGCAACAACTCACAGTGCCAAGCAAAACAACCCCAAGCACTGGAAGCACCACCCCACAAACACCCGCCCCAAGCAAAAATAAAAGCATTTATGTCAGCATTAGCCAACAACGTATGTATGTTTATGAAAATGGGGCACAAATTTACACTTTCCCCGTAAGCACAGGCCAAGCCGGGCGCGAAACGTTGCCGGGCAATTATCGGGTTAAAACCCGAATTAGCCGCGCTTGGGGTTCGGCTTGGCGCATTTGGATGCCAAGTTGGCTCGGCATTTATGATGTTGGCAGATACGAAAATGGCATACACGCCGTGCCTATCACCGAAACTGGTGAAGTGATGTGGGAAAACTCAATTGGGCAACCAGCCTCGTATGGTTGTGTGGTCTTGCGTACTAGCGATGCCGCCACTTTGTATCAATGGGCCGATTTAGGCACACCCGTCACGATCCGATATTAAAAATAGCGTATGATGCATGACTCAAATGGTCATCTTCATTTCCCCTCATCTCGATGATGTCGCGTTATCGTGTGGTGGGTTTGTGCATCAATGTGTGCAAGCTGGGCGCAAAACCGTCATTGTGAGTGTTTGCAGCGCCGATGCCCCACCACGCCCCCAACTTTCGCCTACTGCCCTACGCATTCACGACACTGAGTGGCGCTTAGGCGATCAACCCTATATTGCCCGTCGCGCCGAAGACACCCGCGCCTGTAGCTTATTGGGAGCACAGGCCGTGCATCTTAATCTGCCCGATGCCATCTATCGCTACGATGCCGATGGCATCCCCTATTACTTAGAAAATTTTATGGATGGGCAAGTCATACCTGCTGATTTTGCAACTCAAGGTCAACAGTTACAAGCTAGCCTACACGCTCTTTTAACCGATTTAACCCACAGCCAAGATAAACACGCGCTAATCGGCATTGTGCCATTAGCCTTGGGCGGGCATATCGACCATGTCATTACCCGCCATAGCGCCGAGGCCGTGTTTGCAGAATGGGGCATTCCCTTGTCTTATTACGAAGACTTCCCCTACGCCGAAAAAGACGATGTGTTATCTCGCGCTGAAATGCGTGGCAAAACCGCCCACACAGTCGCTTTATCCGAAGCCGATATCAGCGCTCGCATCAACGCCATTTTGTGTTACACCTCGCAACTTGAGGCGGTTTTTCACATTGAGCAACACCCCAATATCCCGTTGGCCGTCGCCCAACGGGTGCGCCGATATGTTGCCCATGCCAATGGTGAGCGTTATTGGCAAGCCATATCAACGCTTAGTGTGCACTAAGCTGGCTCCTCCCATGTTTCGGCATACATCAGGGTAATGAGGTCACGCGCAAACCCCATCAATCGCTCGCCAGCTTCGCGGCCTTGCGGTGTATTCAGCGATTGGGTCAGTGTGGCAAAGTCGTTAAAAAACAACTCGTGAATGAGGTAATAAGCGGCCTCACCCCTTGGGGCGCCAATAGTGCGGGTGACAGTGGCCCGCAGCAAATTTGGCACTTTGTTAATGACCGGCACATAGCTTTGCGAGAACACATTCTCAAACGATTCGATCTCGTTTGTGGGTGGTTTTTTAAACAGAATAATGAGTTTGACCATAACAGATATCTCAATTCTAAGCTAAACCATTACTCCCATTCAATCGTGGCTGGGGGCTTGCTGGTAATATCATAAACCACGCGGTTGATGCCCGACACCTCATTGACAATGCGGCTCGAAATGCGGGCGAGTAAATCATAGGGCAATTTAGCCCAATCGGCGGTCATAAAATCATCGGTGGTGACAGCGCGAATGGCGCATGTTTCGTGATAGGTGCGCCCATCGCCCATCACCCCCACCGAGCGCACCGGCAACAACACCGCAAACGCCTGCGAGGTTGCACCCGCCCCGCGTAACAAGCCAGCCGCCTCCAATTCGTCGGTCACAATCTTATCGGCAGCCCGCAAAGTCGCCAATCGCTCCCACGTGATCGCCCCAAGACAGCGCACCGCCAAGCCGGGGCCGGGAAACGGCTGCCGCCACACCAATGAATCGGGCAATCCCAATTCTGTGCCAACCGCCCTCACTTCATCTTTAAACAAAAAGCGCAACGGCTCAACTAGCTTAAATTTCATATCGGCAGGCAAACCACCCACATTGTGATGACTCTTGATCTTAGCGGCGCTTTGTCGTTCTGGCCCGCGTGATTCAATCACATCTGGGTAGATGGTGCCTTGGCACAAAAAGCCAGCATTTTTGTTGGCGCTGATGGCATTTTCGAAGGTGCGAATAAATCTTTCGCCAATAATCTTGCGTTTTTGTTCGGGGTCAGTCACACCACTCAGCGCCTCAATAAAATCTTCGGCAGCATTAACCGCTACCAAATGTGCCCCCAAGTTGTCGCGAAAAGTTTGCACTACCGTTTCCGATTCACCTGCCCGCATCATGCCGTTATCGACATAAATACAGGTTAATTGGTCGCCGATAGCGCGATGCACCAATGCCGCCGCTACCGATGAATCGACCCCGCCGCTCACACCCGCAATCACATGCCCATTGCCCACTTGCTCACGAATTTTAGCGACAGCCGTCTCCACCATCGAGTCGGCTGTCCACGAGGCTTTTACCCCAGCCGCCCGTAAAAATGACTGTAATAAGACCGTGCCGTGTTCAGTATGTTTCACTTCGGGGTGAAACTGCAAGGCATAAATCGCGCGGGCTGGGTTTTCCATCGCGGCAATTGGGCAATCGGCGGTTTGGGCAATGGCGCTGAAGCCGGGCGGCAACGCCTCAACTTTATCGCCATGGCTAGCCCACACATTAAATGCGCTCGGCAGTTCGCCGAAGCCGGGCAAATGGGATGGTGCTGTGCGCGTTAATCGCGCTCGACCATATTCACGGGTGGCAGACCCCGCCACATGCCCACCCAGCGCCCGCGCCAATAATTGCATGCCATAACAAATGCCTAACACGGGAACCCTCAGCGCCAAAACATAGTCGGGCAAAGTTGGCGCACCAAGGTCATAAACCGAGTTTGGCCCGCCCGAAAGAATAATGGCGCGGGGGTTTAACGCCACGATTTTGTCGGCAGGCGCATCGTGTGGGAATAACTCACAATACACTTTGGCTTCACGCACGCGCCGCGCAATCAATTGTGAATATTGCGAACCAAAATCAAGAATAACAATACAGTCCATTTTTATAAAATTTGGGTAAATTAAAAAGACGTAATGCCGAAGTCACTATCGCTATTGCCCCTACA
>CAZLOF010000263.1:0-6770 GCA_964560745.1 uncultured Thermoflexus sp. | reverse complement strand
GCGGCTATACAGCGGCGCATCAGCTTCAGCCCGATATGTTAACCATCGGCAAGCCCTTGGCCGGGGGCATGCCCGCCGCCGCCTATGGCCTCAGCGAATCGGTAGCGCAGCGTATTCGGGCCAGCACCGAAAATGGCGGGATCGATGTCAGTGGCATTGGCGGCACTTTGGCCGGTAATGCGCTCTCGATCAGCACCATGCGAGCCACTTTGCAACAGGTGCTGACCCAAGCGGCCTTCGATCACACCATTCCTTTGGCGGCTGAATGGGCCAAAGGCGTGCAAGAAATCATCGATGAATTTAACTTGCCTTGGCATGTAACACAGTTGGGTTGCCGCGCCGAATATTGGTTTTGCCCGACCCCACCCCACAACGGCAGCCAAGCCGCCGCAGCTATAGATGCCGATTTAGACCACTATATGCATCTGGCCGCGCTCAATCGCGGGGTGCTCATGACCCCATTTCACAATATGGCGCTCATGGCCCCCAGCACCAACCACGCCGATATCGAGCGGCACACCGAGGTTTTTCGGCAATGTGTGGCGCAGTTGATGGGGTAAAACAATAGGAGCGCCAGCCGGAGCGCCGTCACCCTGACGGCGCTTTGACTAACGTCAAAAGGGTATTATGCGTGACTCAAAGAGCCGTCAAGATGACGGCGCTCCTATCAATGTTGCGTCAGGCTGACGGCGCTCCGATCCATGCTATGGCCTCGGCAGGCTGAAAATATGCGATTTATAATTCTGCCATGCCGAGCGCCCCCAGCCAACAACAGCTTCTCAAGGTTCTGATCGAGCTATTCAAAATAAACGAATTAGAAAACCTCTGTTTCGACTTGGACGTAGACGACGAGGCCTTCCCACGTGACGACAAACCTCAATTTGCGCGTGAACTGATTAAACATTGCCGCAATCGCGGCAGCTATGACCGACTGGTTACGGCGGTATGCACAGCCCGCCCCAACGCCGATATCTGTACCCCAGCCAGCGCCACGAGCCAGCCCGACCCTGCCGCCCTGCGCACCTATTGCCAAACCATTGCCCAAAACCTTGAGAAATACTACAAGATCGAAACCCGTTTTGTGCGCATGAGTGTGCTCGACCGCGTGGAAAGCGCCGCCAGTGTCACCTATCACCCACGCAGCCGTGAATATAACGACCTGAGCGAAATATTGCAAGATGAGCGCGTGCCTGAACCGGTGTTGGTCTTGTTGGGATTGCCGGGCGGGGGCAAAACCACCTTATTGCAGCGCTTGCAGTGGCAAACGGCGACTCAAACCGCAACCCAAACCTCCGAGGTCTTGAAGACCTCGGAGGTTTCGCTGCCCACAATTTCGTTATTTGTCTCATTAAACACCTATCAGTCAGATTCGCCCGACCCATTCACCTGGCTTGAGCAACAATGGCAACAACAACTAAAACGCTATCGGCTCACGTTACCACCTTTGGGGCATTTTTTGGCGCATGGGCAGGCATTGCTGTTGCTCGATGCCCTGAACGAAATGCCCCATACCAGCGGCGATGATTACCGCCGTCAAGTAGCACGCTGGCGCAAATTTTTGCGTGACGATTTGCCGCTGGGCAACCGTGCGGTGTTTTCGTGCCGCAGTCTCGACTATAGTGAAGTATTAAATAGTAAAGATGCCGCCAATGTGCGCCAAGTGACGCTAAAATCGCTCAACCCAACCCAGATCGAAGCCTTTTTGCAGCACTATGTGCCAGAGCATGCCCAAGCCACTTGGCACAGTATTAAAGATGACCCCAAACAGATCGATCTTTATAGCACCCCCTATTTTTTAAAATTACTCACCGAACAAGTCACGCATCATGATGGGCACATTCCCGCAAACCGCGCCGAGCTGTTTAGCCAATTGCTGCGTCACGCGGTCCAACGCGAGGTCGAAAGCGAGCACCCAGCCTTTACCCAAGACGAAGCCTTATTCACAGCACATGACCGTGCCCAATTGGCCGAACTGCGCGGCAGTGGCGGCTGCCATTTGCCAGAACGCGGCGCGCTGTTGCCCAACTTGAGCCTATTGGCCTATAACATGCAACATGAACGGCAAAGCAGTGGCGGTGGCAGTGTGCGTGTGCCCGAAAACCGTGCGCTTGCGCTGCTGAATCACCCTAAAGCAAGCGATGTGATTAGGGCTGGCGTGGCACTAACTGTGCTGCACGAAGACCGCAGCCGCGATGAGGTCTTGTTTTATCATCAATTGCTGCAAGAATATTTCGCCGGACGCCATGCCGCCCGTGCCGTTGCGCCCGAGGTCGCTGCGGCGCTAGCGCAGGTGCAATGGCAAGCCGCACAAGTGCGCCCCAGCCTAAGCGAAACACTGGCAACGCTGGCCGATTATGAACCCCTGCCCCCGCTTGACCCAAGCGGCTGGGAAGAAACGCTGGTATTGGCAAGCGCCTTGACCGAAAACCTAGAGGCTTTTGTGCGGGCGCTCATGGCAAACAACTTGCCATTGGCGGCCCGCTGTGCCAGCGAAGCAACTGAACGCATGACGCCTACGCTGAAAAGCGAATTGCAGCAATGGCTGATTGCCCGCAGCCAAGACCCCAGCGCCGACCTACGTGCCCGCATTGCCGCCGGCAAAGCCCTGGGCAACCTGGGAGACCCGCGTTTTAAACTGTGCAGCGGCGCACAAGGCAGCTATTTATTGCCGCCACTCGTGAACATTGCAGCGGGTGACTATGTGTTGGGCGAAAAAGACCACCCCTATGACGATGCCAAACACGTGCATCGCGTCACGCTGCCCAGTTTTCAAATCGGGCAATTTCCGGTCACCAATGCCGAATTTGCCCATTTTATCAAGGCTGGGGGCTATAGCAACCTCCAATGGTGGGACACCGCCGCCGCCCAACATTTTCTCACCCCCGAAGGTTTGGTGCAAGGCCAACGCGATAGTTGGCGTGATTGGCGCAAAACAGTGGTTGGTTGGCGTGCCGGATATGTTGAAGAATTATTAGCGCAAAAACGAATTACCTCAAAACAAGCTTCCGACTATAATACCCTTCGCCAATGGAACGAACAAACGTTTGAAGATTGGTTGGCAAAAACTTTTCCGATTGAGAATGCACCCACTCAACCTCGATACTGGGATGACCCAGCCTTTAACAACCCCAACCAACCCGTGGTTGGCGTGTCTTGGCACGAGGCGCGGGCCTATTGTCATTGGTTGAGCACTCAAGCTGGCAAAATTTACCGCCTACCGACCGAAGCCGAATGGGAAGCCGCCGCACGCGGCAAACCCGATGCTGCTAACCACGCCCGCGCTTTTGCCTATGGCGCTAAATTTGATGCCGAATTAGGTAATACCTTCGAAAGCCATATTCGCCATACCACTCCCATTGGTATTTTTGCTGGCCATATCGGTGGCGATACCCCCGAAGGCATTAGCGATTTATGCGGCAACGTGTGGGAATGGACCAGCAGCGCTTACTTAGATTATCCTTTTAAGCTGACCGCCAATCGCGAAGCCCCCCATTTTCTCGATGTCCAAACTCGGGTCGTGCGCGGCGGGTCGTGGAATAACTATGGAACGGATGCGCGGGCGGCGATCCGTAACTACTACCGTGTAGTCAGCCGTTACAGCAACGGCGGTTTTCGTTTGGTGAGTAGTGCGCCCCTATTCTCCGCTCCGGTCTCTGGTTAATCGGGTCTCTGGTGCTGTCGCTACGCTAGGGGAAATCAGGTATCTAGGGGGGGCTGGGGGGACTCCCCCAGCCATAGATTAAGGATTAAGGATGGGAATTGACTATTCATGAGTCACGAGTCATAAGTCAAAACTCATGACTCATGACTCGTGACTTGTTGTAATCCCTAATCCCTAATCCCCTCCCCCTACCCCCTACTTTCCATAATTGACCATCACCTTAATCACATTGTCTTGCCCAGATGAAAACAGGCTATAGGCATCGGCGACTTGGTGAAAGGGAAACTCGTGGGTGACATAATCTTTGACGCTGACCAAGCCGCGACGAATATATTCAACCCCCAGTTCAAAATCTTTGGGGTAATCGGCTGGGCTGACAGTGGTGATAAAACGCACGTTTTTGCGGAATAAATCGTGATAATTGATCGGATAAATATCGTGGTCTGGCACACCAAACCCCAAAATCGTGCCGCCATATTTCACCAAATGAATGGCGGTATTGACGGTTTTAGTTTGATGCCCCACCACCTCAAATACGGTGTCTACGCCATCTTTGCCGACAATCTCTTGCACGGCCTTGCCCAGTTCAATATCGTCGGTGATACGCAAGGTATGCGTCGCGCCCAACCCTGCCGCGATATTTAAGCGGTGTTGAATAGGATCAACTACAATAATTTTACGCGCCCCCATACAGGCTGCCATTTGGGTGCAAAACAAGCCCATGCCGCCTTGGCCCAAAATCACCACATTTTGATGAAACAAGGTGTTGATGTGGCGAAAGCCCCAAATCACCGTACCGAGCGGCTGACACATCACCCATTTGTTCCAATCGCCATCGCTGGGAATATGCGTGGTGAAATTGGCGCGTGCCATGTAATACTCGCCGAGGCCGGTGAAGGCATCGGGTTGAGCCATTACCGTATCACCGATGCGAAAACGCTCTGAATTGCTGGCGACCACTTCGCCCACACATTCATGCGCCGGAAAAGCGGCTGGGGCCATATGCGCCGATTCGGGGTAAGTGCCGAGAAAATACGGCATATCGCTGCCACACGTAGTGGCGCGATGCGTTTTAACAATAATCGAATTGGGTGGCGCGGTTGTAATGTCTGGCGCCGGCATCTCGATCATTTTAAATGTTTTGGGTGCGATTAATTTTGCAGCAAACATGATTAGTGGTTAGTGGTTAGTGGTTAGTGGTTAATGATTAATGGTTAGTGAGCAGTGGTTAATTAACCATTAACCATTAACCACTAACCATTGTCTTAGTGCCATCCAAGTTTATCGGCCAATTTTTGCAGGGTGAAATCGGGGGCTTTGACGAGCGCAACGGTGTCGGCTTCGCGTTTGAGCACATCGTCGGCGGCATCGCCGACTTTGGCGGCCACCTCAAGCGGGATTTTGACGAGGCCATTGGCATCGCCATGCAACAAATCGCCCGGTCGAATACGCAGGCCACAAATGGCGACCTCAATGCCAACCTCGACCACCGTCGGTACACCGTGCGAAACGGTCACGCCAGCCGACATGACCTGTAAGCCGGGCGCACGTTGGCGAATGCCAGCCAGATCACGCACCCCACCATCGGTGACGAGCGCCACCGCGCCGAGGCGCTGAAATATGGTTGACATGACATCACCGGCATGGCAACTGCGCAAACGGTTGGGGCTGAGATCTTGCATGATGACGACGACGGGGCCGTCACAGGCATCAATGGCCTTATACAAGTCATACAATTTGTTGGGGCGTTTTTGGCCGCTCAGTTGGGGCGATGTGCTATCGGCGGTGCAAGTGATGGCGTAGCCCACAAAAGCCGGTTGTTCGGGGTAGCGGCACACTAATTCCATCGAGGCATACCCCTCGGTTTGGTCACGCACTGCAAATTTTTCGATGGCGTTGGCAATCGTCGCAGAATCATATTGGGCAAGACGGGTAAGTTCAGCAGAAGTAAGAGATGACATATCTGAAATTAAACCACAAGAATGTATTTAAACCCTAAAACGCGATTTTCGCCGAAATCACTATCCGCCATCAAGCGTCGCTTGATGGCGGATAGTGATTTCGGCACAACATTTATTCACCCCGTTTAGGGCCAGACAATTTGATGCGCGGATCAATCACACCATATAACACATCCACAATAAGATTGGTGAGAATAAAGACGAAGGTGAACACCAACACGGTGCCTTGCACCACTGGGTAATCGCGGGTGAGAATGCCGTCGAAAGTATAACGACCTAACCCCGGCAAGGCAAATATTTGCTCGACAATCACGGCCCCGCCCAATAAACGCCCGATCTGAATACCAGCGACGGTGATAACGGGGATGAGCGCATTGCGCACGGCATGGCGCAGGGTGGCGGCAGTGGCGCTTAGGCCTTTGGCGCGGGCGGTGCGAATGTAATCGGTACCGAACACTTCGAGCAGCGACGAGCGCATAAAACGCATGATGGTCGCGCCCAGCGGCAGCGCCAAGCCCAAGGCGGGCATCAAAATATGCCGCAAATTGTCGATTGGGTCATCGCTGAAATTGGTGTAACCAATAGAAGGCAACAAGCGAAATTGCAGCGACAACAGCAACATTAACAAGGTGGCCAGCCAAAAGCCCGGCATCGAAATGCCCAACAATGACAACACTCCCATACTGGCATCGATCCACGTGCCGCGATTGCTGGCGGCAATAATGGCCAACGGCACACCAATAGCCAAGCCCAAGAAAAATGAAACGAAGGTTAATTCAAGTGTGACCGGCAGCCGCATCAAAATCGATGCTCCGACTGGAATACGGTTGCGGATCGACATACCCAAATTGCCTTGTAAGGCTTGGGTAATCCATTCGATAAACTGCACCGGCCATGGGCGGTCTAGGCCATACAAAGCGCGAATGCCATCGGCATCGGCCCCAAAAGCATCGGTGCCAAGCATCAATTGAATGGGATCACCGGGGATAAAACGCACCAGCCCAAAGGTGAAAATGCTCACCCCCAACAACACCACCAGTGCGGCAAATGAACGGCGAAGAAGATACTGAAACAAGAGAGTAAGAGTAAAGAATAAAGAGTAAAGAATAAAGATTTAAGATATCTTAAATCTTTATTCTTTACTCTTT
>CAZLOF010000262.1:2591-6781 GCA_964560745.1 uncultured Thermoflexus sp. | reverse complement strand
TAATAAGCGTTTCCAATCTTGATATTGCGGTGAACCGCGAAAACCGACAGTGTGGCTTTCTAAATCGCGCCAACCGACCAACAACACATACCGGTTGGGTTTTTCGATACAACGCTGCAATTCGTGCCATTGATACCCATCGATCTGCACGATGTATTGTTGGGCAATTGCAAAATCAGCTTCAAAAGCGGCTTCTTGACCCAAAATTACATCAAGGGTGGCAATTTCCAAAATCATAACAATTTCGTGTTTGTGCCGATATTAACGGCATCATAATCAGGTGCTTCGATATTGGGCACTTTATCCAAAAGTTGTTGAAAACGGTTCCAATCACCCTGTTTGGCACGTCTTTCCAAGAAATTTTCACTTAACCACAACGTAATATGCGCCGACAAAGCCATCGCTACAATCTGATCAATCTTTATACTCTCGCTTTCAGAAAGCTGGGAAACTTGCTGATATAAATAATCAGGTATTTGTGCTTGTAGTTGTGTCATAAATCTCCTGTTTCAATTAAAAAGGCTAAGGGTGTTACGACTTGGATGCCATATTTATGGGCTTCGGCCAAATCTCGTTTGTTATAACTAATTATCATGTCTGCATTAGCATATATTGCTAGTTCCAAAATAAAATCGTCGTCTAGGTCTTTAGATAAAGGCCGCCATTTGAAAGATAGTCTTTTATGTAAACGAGCAATACTGCATAGCCCATCGATAATTTCATTAATCTCTCGCCTACTTAATTTAAGTTCGGGGGCCAATAGATTAAGTTGCTCTTCATATTCCAGCACAAGTGCTGTCGATAGATTAATCTACCAACGTGGGTCTTTGAGCCGTCTCAACAATTGAAATGATGCGCCATTTCGTGATTTAAGTCCGGTGATAATGACATTTGTGTCAATAACAATTTGATACATTCCTTATATTATTTTTCTCCCCACCACCCGCAGCCGCCGATAATCAGCATACCAAACGCCATCGATATATTGCGTCACGCGAAGTTGCTGCACTGCTGCCGCAATAACTGGCTCGATTGCCTCTGGCGTCAACCCACGTAGCAACCCGCCACTAAACATACGAATCCAATTTGTCATGCCATCTTCGCCCTCAAGTTTGGTCGGGCGATCAAATAACCATGCGGCATTAATCTCAAACCCATGTTTTTCGAGCAAGGGTGTATATTCACCAATCGATGGGAAAAACCAGCCGTGTTGTGAATCTTGCCCAGTTTGGGTTTTGATGGCTTGCCGCACTGCATTGGCGATAATGCCGACAATGTGCTTGCCGCCAAATTCGATCACCAACCGCCCACCCGTTTTTAATGCCGTCGCCATACAGCGCACTGCACCTTCGGCATCACTTACCCAATGTAAGGTGGCATTGGAATAAAGCGCGTCAAATGGTTGATCGAAAGCAAAATTGCTGGCGCTGGCGTTGACCCATGTCATGTGTGGGTAAGCTGCCTGCGCTTTTAGCAACATTTCGGCTGAGTTGTCAAGCCCGATCACGGTTGCGCCACTTTTGGCAATTTTGGCGGTCAAATGCCCTGTGCCACAGCCAACATCTAAAATGCGTTCACCCGCTTGGGCATTGAGTAGCCCCAGCAAGTCTTCGCCATATTTGGTTACAAAGTTATGTTTGCCGTCGTAAAGTGTGGTGTTCCAATTGTTTATCGTCATATTTTTGTCATTTCCAATTTTTCGAAAATTTCATCGGCCAATTGAGGACAATGGTATTTACCATATACATTCGGCCCTTTTTTCAATAATCGCATATTAAACGCACGAAGCGCGGCTATAAAAAATTGGTTTTGCATGACCAAATGCGAATTTTGTAAATTAGTGCAAAACACATGCAATTGATCTATGCCCCCAGGATAATAAAAATTATCATCAAAATCTAAATCTAGAAATTGTTGGTCCAATCGAGATGATTGAGTTTCATACTTATCTTTAAATATAGATTTAGCAAGATACCAAGATGTAATTAACTCGTCACCTTTCTGATAAATGTTAAACACTTCTTGCCAATTAAGATTTACTCGCACAATAATACGATTTTGCTCTCTGACGTTGCCTGGCAAACATGAACAACTCCAAAAAACCAACTCGCTCATTTTGGGGACAGGAATTGCACAATGAACATACATAGCCAATAATTTCAATACTGTATTGGCAAAAGGCATGGCTTGAAATTTATTAAATTTACGCGAATATTTTCGCCTTAACTCATTTGTCTGAATGCGTTGTTGTGCATCAATAAGTTGGATGTTGCCTAACAACCAACTTTCTTGATGTTCTACCGACATAATTTGGTCGAAATCTGATTCTCCTTGCGGGCTACTTGTAAATGTAATATTACGCAATTGAAAATGATTTTGTTCCAATGTCCAAATAAGGTTTCTTTCTATATCGTTTAAATCACTTTGCGCTGCTTGTTTAAATCGAATAGTTTCAATATCAGGATGATTTTGCCTATGCTGCACATATCGACGAGCCACATCGACAGCTTGCCCAACATAAACCTCGCCTGTTAAAAATTGCAACACATAAATGCCGCATCGTTGCTGTGGGCGAAAAAGATCGGCAATAGACGCACGATTAACAACATGCTGTGCTGCTGAAAAATGAAGTGGGTTTAAAAAATCGTCAAGCGTCATGCCGTATTGTTAGCGTTTATTCCAATTGTGAAATTTCTGTTTTTATTTTTATGCCCGTGCCTTTTATTTTGGCTATCAGGCCGAATTCCTCATCGCCAATATCCCCAATTCGCCCCAAAACCACACGCCATTGCCAATCGATTTTGTCTGCCAGCGTGCTTTCCCAATCTGCCCCCAAATTGGCGCACAAGCCAACCGTTGCTAGGCTATACACCCCGCGATGTTCTGAAACCCGCATTTGCGAACCCGTAATAAACCCTTGTTCGTCACGCGTATACACGGTGTAATGCGTTTGTTCAAACAACTCAGCAAGTACTTGCCAATAATCATCTTCAAAATGAAGGGCATCTTGCTCATCTATCTTAAATAAATTTACCAATTCATCGGCATTAGGATGCGTTGTTTTGTGCAACCACCATTTCGATATTTTTATGTCTGTGCCGCCGCGTGCCTCAGCATACATACGTAGCGCCCGTGTCATTGTGTCATCATGGCGACGTGCCAATTGCAGTGCCTCGAACACCACCCCATATTTTTTGGCGCGTCGTTGTTGTTGCCGTGCCAATTCTTCGGCTTCGGCTTGGCGCTGTTGTTCTTCAAATTGCGCCCATTGACGCGCTATCTGCTCTGCCCGCTCAATGCGTTCTTCTAATGCCTCCGTCGATTCATTTTCAAGCGGCAGCGCCAGCGCAATTTGCTCATGTGAATGTTTGCGTGACTTCGCCATACTTTATTTGTGTCACAATGCGCCCGCGTTCCAACTGCATCCCATGCGTAATACATGCCAGCGTATCGGTTTCATAATGGCTGACCAAAATTAAATTGGTTTGCATGTCAGTGTGGTTCGCCGTGCCAGCCGCAGCCATGTTCAAAATATTACTAAGTTCCGCCTTAAAATCAACATCTAATCCATCAAATGGCTCATCTAACAACATTAAGCGTGGGCGATTGACCAACGCCCGTGCAATTAACACTTTACGCGCCTGCCCATACGACATTTGCAGCAAATTGCGTTTGGCCAACGCCTGCAAATTAAATAACTCGATCAATTCATCGGCGCGTTCACGTTGGGCTGGGGTGGTGTTTTGTAACCAGCCAATGCTCGAATAAAAGCCCGTCATAATCACATCGCGTGCCGGCAAATCAGCGTTATAACGGGTCTGTAGTTCAGACGAGAAAAAACCAATCCGATTTTTGATCTCCCACACATTATTAAAATCTTCGCCAAAGCGCGTAATGCTGCCGCCAGCCGCCGGCCACCACTCACCCAAAATCAGCTTGAGCAAGGTGGTTTTGCCCGCGCCATTATGCCCATACACCAGCCAATTTTCACCCGCATTCATTTGCCAGTTAATGTCGTGCAACACCATCACCTTGCCTTCATCAACCGCCACATTAGCGTTTTGAATTGCTAATAATTGAGCTTTGAGCTTTGAGCTTTGAGTGCTGAGTGCTGAGTGCTGAGTGCCCCTAAACCCTTTACTCTCAGATCTCAACGCTTTACTCTCAACCCTCAACTCTCTACGCTCCGC
>CAZLOF010000262.1:0-2581 GCA_964560745.1 uncultured Thermoflexus sp. | reverse complement strand
ACCCTCTTTTATCACTAGCTCATGCGTAATGGCCCGCAACATCTCTTCACGGCGATGATTGACATATAAAATTTGAGTGCCATCTGCCGCCACCTCTTCAACCAAATCAAGCACTTGGCGGCGCGATTCAGCATCCAGCCCAACACAAATCTCATCCAGCGCCAACACCGGCGGGCGGCTAATGAGCGCCCGTGCGATCAATAATTTGCGCAATTGCCCTTGCGACAGCTTTTGATAATTGGCCTCAAACAAATCGCTTACGCCAACCCGCATCATGCTTTGCAGCACCAATTCACGCTCGGCTTCGGTTGGGTAGCGATAGAGCAAATCGCCATCAAACAACCCCGTAAAAACAATTTGCCAACCGTGCAATAGCCATTCTTGGCGTGTATAGCGTGTTTGTTGTTCGGCAGACACCAGCGCTATTTTTCGGCGTATCCCAATCGGGCTGTGCGTCGGCTCATCATCAAAATAATAAGTGCGTGTGCCGCCATTCACCGGCGCGGGCCAAATTTCGCCACGAATGAGGCGCAAAAACGTGCTTTTGCCAGAGCCATTATGCCCGGTAATCACCCAATTTTCACCCTTTTTCAACGTCCAGTTTATATCGTACAACACCGGGCTGCCGTTAAGTGATACGTTAACATGGTCAAGCTGGACAAGTGGTGGCATTGGTTACAAACCTTTTCTATGTCTTTATCGCATCTAACTTTACAAATAAAATAACGAAATAGATACGTAATTTGTTTTTAGATGATTTACGATTTACGGCTAGCTTTATGCCAATCGTAAATCGTAAATCTAAAATCCAAAATTCCTACGCCCCGCCTTCGCCCGGCTTTACCTCACGTGGGTTGAGCCAAGGCATCATGCGACGCAATTCCAAACCAACCTGCTCAATCGGGTGATTGATATCTTGTTGACGAATGGCGTTGAACTTGGGCCGCCCGCTCTTGTTTTCGTTGATCCAATCTTCGGCAAATTTGCCGTTTTGAATTTCGGTCAACACGCGCTTCATTTCGGCTTTGGTTTCAGCCGTAATCATGCGTGGGCCGGTCACATAATCGCCCCATTCGGCGGTGTCGCTCACGCTATAGCGCATATAGTTCAAACCACCTTGATAGAACAAATCGACGATTAATTTGAGTTCGTGCATGCACTCAAAATAAGCCATTTCGGGGGCATACCCAGCTTCGGTCAAGGTTTCGAACGCAGCCTTAACCAAGTGTGACACACCGCCACACAATACCACTTGCTCGCCAAAGAGGTCAGTCTCGGTTTCTTCGGTAAAGGTGGTGGCAATGACACCAGCGCGAGTGCCGCCGATGCCCTTGGCATAAGCCAAGCTGTTGACCAAGGCATTGCCTGTGGCGTTTTGATGCACGGCTACCAAACATGGGGTGCCGCCGCCATCTTGATATGTGCCACGCACGCGATGCCCGGGAGCCTTTGGCGCTACCATTGTCACATCGACATTGGTGGGCGGGGTGATTTGGTTATAGCGAATATTAAACCCGTGTGCAAACATCAGGGTCTTGCCAGCGGTCAAATGCGGCTCGACTTCTTGTTTGTAAATGGCGGCACAGGGCACGTCTGGCACCAACATCATGATGAAATCGGCGGCCTTAGCAGCCTCAGCCACACTCATCACCTTCAAACCAGCATTCATGGCCTTGGCCACGCTTCGGCTGGTTGGTGGCAAACCCACCACCACATTCACACCGCTATCTTTTAGGTTTAACGCATGGGCGTGCCCTTGGCTACCAAACCCAATAATTGCCACTGTTTTGTTCTTGAGCAAGCCAAGATCCGCATCATTTTCGTAAAAAACTTTTGCCACTTTAAATAAATCCTTTTTGTAAATTAAATTTGGAAGGATGAAGGATGAAGGATGAAAGACGAGCCAATCAGATCTCATCCTTCATCCTTCGTCCTTCAACCTTTTCCTGCTATTATCTCCGAGCCATTGCAATGCGACCAGTTCGCACCACTTCTTTAATGCCATAATCGCTCAAGATCTTGAGTGCTGCATCAATTTTGTCTTCTGTGCCCGTAATTTCCAGCATCAACGAATCACTGGCTACATCCACCACACGCGCTTCATACATATCGGCAATCTGCTTTACTTCACTGCGTTTGTGGGTATCAGCGATATTGACTTTAATCAGCGCCATCTCACGAATGACGCTGGGCACATTGGTCAGGTCATGTACATCTAGCACATCCACGCATTTATACAAATTGCGCTCAACCAGCGATGCACTGGTTTTGCTGGCATCCACCACAATCGTCATGCGCGACACTGTCGGGTCATCCGTCATCCCTACCGACAAACTATCAATATTGAAATTGCGGCGGCGAAACAAACTCGCCACGCGATTCAATACACCGGGTTTATTTTCGACCAAGGCCACCAATGTATGCTTGGTCGGGTTTTTTCGGGCTTCAATACGGTCAATTAACATAATTTTAACGATTAATGATCAATGATCAATGATTAATGATTAATAATTATTGACTTATTTAATCAATTAGCCCCTGATCATTAACCATAAACAAATAACCAATAACACAGTCTCAT
>CAZLOF010000261.1:0-6790 GCA_964560745.1 uncultured Thermoflexus sp. | reverse complement strand
ATCGAGTTAGTGCTTGAAAAAAAAGAGATCGATATACCGCTTGAAGACCTAATATCAATAGATGATGCTGCAAGGGAACTTGGGGAACCGCTGCCCAATGTTGCATTTTGGATGTATTCTCATGTTTTGCCGACATACCTTAAGCCTCATCAGGTCGATAATTTACGTCCACGACGCTATACATCACGTAAATCTGTCATGGAACATAAGGCTTTTTTATCAGCCAAAAGGGGGGGGAAAGGGAAGGGTCAACTGGTATAATCTTGCGGCTATTTAACCTGATAAGTGATCAAACGTGTTTTTTCGACGATAACGATCACTTCATCACAAATCTATATCTTTAACAACACAGGAATTTTATTAATGCGTGAACGAAATCTCATCTCGCTGGTGGTCATCATCGCTCTGAGCGTCTTGTCGCTCTATATCGCCTTACCGGTCGAGAAGCCAGAGATCATCCGAAACCTCGTCTTCTGGCAAGACCCGCGTGCCCGTGATCTACAAATCAAACAAGGGCTAGATTTAAAAGGCGGCTTACAAGTACTGCTCACCACCTCGGTCGAAGCTGGGCAAAATATTACCGGCACAATGGAAACAGCCCGCAGCATCATCGAACGTCGTGTCAACAGCTTGGGCACAACCGAAGCCTCCGTGCAATTACAAGGCACAGATCGGATTTTGGTTGAATTGCCCGGTGTCAATGACCGCCAATTGGCGATTGAATTAATTCAAAAAACCGGGTTACTCGAATTCGTCGATGGCGGTTTCAATCCTCCGCCCGAAGGTACCCCCATTTCAACGACTTACGGTCTCTATCGTGGCTTGCAATTCCCAGAAACAGCGGCGGTCGGCAAGTTCATCACAGATTCAGGCAAAATTACTGATACATCGCAGTTGTATCAAACTGCTTTTACAGGTGAGATTCTTGAAAGCAATGCGCAGCCCCAAGCAAATGCTGGTCAATTTGCGGTCAATTTTTCGGTTAAACCCAATGCCCAAAAAGCATTTGAGCAATATACAGGCTCACACGTGCGCCAACCTCTATGCATGGTTTTAGATGGTCGTATTTTGTCTTGTCCAACCATTCAAGGGGTGTTAACCACAGGTGGACAAATCACAGGTCGATTTACGGCAGAAGAAGCCCGCAGCTTGGCCGTAACCCTCAACTATGGGTCACTTCCAATTCCGATGAAGATTGATACGGTGCGTGATGTCGGCGCAACACTCGGTGCAGAATCAGTGCGTCGCAGCGTCATTGCTGGGGTTATTGGTTTGGCCGTGTTAGCCTTATTCTTAATTGTCTATTATCGATTACCGGGTGTCATTGGGGCATTGTCCTTGTTGGCCTTCGCCCTTTTCTCTTTGGCGCTATTCGTTTTATTGCCTATCACACTCACCCTCCCCGGCATTGCAGGGTTTCTGCTTTCTATTGCCACAGCAGTCGATGCCAACATTCTGGTGTTTGAGCGTTTTAAAGAAGAATTGCGCGGTGGACGCACATTACGCGGCGCAGTTGAATCAGCCTTTAACCGCGCTTGGACCTCTATTCGTGATTCAAACGTTAGCACCTTGCTGACATGCGTTATCTTATTTTTGTTTGGCAATGTGTTTGGCGCAAGCGCCGTAAAAGGATTCGCCGTCAACCTTATCTTAGGCATCATGATGAGCTTATTCGTCACGATGGTTGTTACCCGCACCTTCATGCGTTTGGCTTTTTACGATGCTAAACCAGAACTTCGTGACAACAAAGCATTGTTAGGAGTCTAAATAAATTTATGATTTACGATTTACATCAAAAAACCTTAGGTCGTAAATCATAAATCCCCCTCAAAAGCCATGTTATTCAACCTTATTCGCAACCGCCGCTACTATTTCATCCTATCGTTGCTGTTTATCTTGCCCGGTCTGATCGCAATGATTTATAACGTAGCAACTACCCCCACGCATACCCCGTGGAAACTCAGCGTAGACTTTCGTCCGGGCAGCCGCTTCGTTTTAAAATTTAACGACACTGCGTCCGAAGATAAGATTCGTGCCACCTTTAACCAATTTGGCTTCACCAACCCCGAAATCTCGCGCTTGGGCGCTGCCAATGAAAACCTGTGGCAAGTCCGCACCGATGTGACTGATGGTGACAAAGTGCAACAAATACGTGACACACTTAGCAAAAATGTGGCAGTGCTTGATGAAAAACAATCTTCGGTTGAATCGGTTAGCCCCAAGGTCGCCTCAGAAGTAACCTCAGCGGCCTTACAAGCCGTTATTGCAGCCTCCATTGTCGTGTTGCTATTCATTTGGTGGGCTTTTCGCAAAGCACCCAACGCCATTCGTTATAGCGTATGCGCCATCATCGCTATGCTACATGATGTCTTGATCGCAGCCGGTATGATGGCACTCTTTTGCATTTTATTCAATTGGGAAGTTGATGCGCTTTTCTTGACAGCCATGTTGACGCTAATTGGGTTCTCGGTACAAGACACTATCGTTGTTTACGACCGCATTCGTGAAAACCTGACGCGCCGCCGTGGCGAGCCATTTGAGCAAATTGTGACCCGCAGTATGCTTGAAACACTGCACCGCTCACTCGCCATCTCGCTCTGTAATATTTTCGTGATGGTCGCCCTGCTTCTCTTCGGTGGCGCTAGCATCAAACAGTTTATTGCCGTCATGTTGATTGGTTTGGTGTCGGGCACATACTCATCTATCTTCAACGCTGTGCCATTGGTGGTGGCATGGGCCGAGCGTGATATCTGGGGCACAAAGAATAAACCTGCAATAGCATAAGCCCCAAAATGTAAACAAAAAAGGCGACGAAATTAAATTTCGTCGCCTTTTTTGCTTATTCTGCAATTGCGATATCCGACTAAAATGGAATTTATGTGCAAACAACCTAAAAGTTGCATTGTAGATTACCTCAAGGTATTATTTATAATAAAATTTAACCTGAGCTGATACTTGGCTCGTGTTTTCATGCCTACGTTGCAAAAAAGCAATATAAACGCTTTACATAATGGTAGCAGAATTTGTAAAAAGGAGTATAGATGCGTCGAATTGCAATTGTTGGCTCAGGACAAGCCAGTCTGATCAATGCACACGGCCTGTTAAAGGCGGGCTATGTCGTCAATGCTTCAACAAACACCACTGCTGTCTTGGCTCGCACCTCGTCCAGTGTCGCACCGGGCATGAGTTCGAGCAAATGCAACTGATCACCGACAAACTTAAAGACCGCTAACTCTGTAATAATCATTTCGACTGTGCCCAAGGCGGTGAGCGGCAACGTGCATTGTGGCACAAGCTTAGGTGCCCCTTCGTCATCGGTGTGGGTCATGGTGATAATGAGGCGCTTCGCCCCGCTGGCTAAGTCCATCGCACCACCCACACCGAGTAAGGGCTTGCCCGGCGCGGCCCAATTCGCCAAACTACGCGCCGCATCGACCTGCAACCCGCCCATAATCGCCACATCAATATGCCCACCGCGAATCATGGCGAATGAGTCGGCGCTGTCGAAATAACTCGCGCCCGGCAAGGCCGTAACCGGTATCTTACCTGCGTTAACGGGGTAATCGAGTGCCCCGCCATCCGTTGGGGCGGGGCCAATCCCCAACATGCCGTTTTCGGTGTGCAAAATAATGCCGTGTTCGGGCGTGATCAAATCCGCCACCAAGGTTGGGATGCCAACCCCCAAATTCACCACATCGCCGCGTTTTAGCTCGGCCAAGGCTCGCCGCGCCATATTCATACGGCTTTCACTCACACGGCGTGCCCCACCCTTCACCGAGGCCGATGAGCCAAGATCATCGAGGGTAAGCTTGGCCTGCACTAAATAATCGACATAAATACCCGGTGTGTGAATTTGGTTGGGGGCGAGTGTCCCAACCGGCACAAGTTCCTCAACTTCGGCAATGACGATATCTGCCGCCGTTGCGATTGCCTTGTTAAAATTTTGCTCGGTCAGACGATAAACCAAATTACCCGCTGTGTCAGCTTGCCAGGCCCGCACAAAGGCCACATTGGCCCGCAAGGCAGGCACAAACACATGCAATTTGCCGTTGATGAGTTTGGTATCAGCATCCTTAGCGATAATCGTTCCAGCAGCGCTTTGGGTATAAAACCCACCAATACCGGCCCCGCCTGCGCGAATTGCTTCGGCCAACGAACCTTGCGGGATGAGTTCAAAGCCAATCGCACCGCTCTGCGCCGCTGCCACCGCTTCGGGGTTGCTGGTGAAAAATGAGCCTATGGCCTTCTTAATCTGCCCACGCCGCAACATGCGTCCGCCACCCAAGCCAACTTCGCCCACATTATTAGCGATATAGGTAATGTCTTTAATATTTGTATCGGCCAAGGCGTGCAATAAATGAACCGGATTGCCAGTCATGCCAAAGCCGCCCACCATAAGCGTGTCGCCATCTTTAACTAAGGTGGCGGCCTCGTGTATAGAAATTTGTGGAACTGTTTTCATAATCTAAAAAGGGGCAAGGGGCAGAGTTGCAAAGTAGCAGGTGGCAAAGTTGCAACCCTGCCACCTGCTACTTTGCAACTTTGCCCTCTGCTATTTTTACCTGATCAATCAATTGTTGGGTGATGCCTAAATAGCCGGCCTCGTCGCGCAGGGCATCCCAATCTAACGCAACATTTATTTGAGCGCGTAACGCATCCACCACGTGAACCCCATCACGGGCAGCAGTGAGACAAGCATCACGCAATACCTGTTTGGCACGCGCACGCCCCAACACGGGTGCAAGCGCAAAACTGAGGCGCTCGGCCAACATCAGGCCATGCGATGCGCCCACATTTGCGTGCATTTGAGCCACGTCTACCTGCAAATTGCTAGCAAGAAAGTGAGCGCGTGCCAAAGCACTGGCCGTTAAGCCAAACATTTGCGGCAAAGCCAACCACTCCATTTGCCAACCGTGCGTGGCACGTTCATGCTCATGAATCATGGCATTATGCATATTTGCCAACAAACCGGCATTGGTGCGGGCCGCCGCCACAATTAGCTCGCTGATGATGGGGTTGCTTTTTTGTGGCATGGTGCTGCTGCCTCCTCGCGCTGGGTCATTCGATTCGCTCAGTTCGCCAACCTCGCTTTGTGCCATCAAAATGATGTCTTGCGCCATTTTTGCCAAACTGCCACTCAACATCGATAGCCAACCGGCACACTCAACCAGCGCATCACGTTGGGTATGCCAAGGCATGGGTGGCACGCCTAAATTTAACTGACGCGCCAAGCCAGCCTGCACCTGCCCGCCCAATTCGCCCAATGAAGCCAATGTGCCAGCCGCGCCACCCAATTGCACCACCAACAACCGCGGCAACAATTGCGTTAATCGCTCGTGATGACGAATGAGTGGGGCCAACCAATTGGCTACTTTTAGACCAAAGGTAATGGGTAGGGCTTGTTGCGAATGGGTGCGCCCGGCCATCAAAGTATGCCGATGGGTATCGGCGAGCGCCGAAAGTTGGGGGTTTAGCGTTAGCAATTGCGATTGCAACATGATCAGCGCCTCGCGCAATTGCAACACCAACGCCGTGTCCATAATATCTTGCGTAGTCGCGCCCCAATGCACATATTCAGCAGCCTCTCCCCCTACATGCGCCCGCAATTGCCGCACCAATTCGATGATGGGAAAGCCATCGCGCTCAACCGCCCGCGCAAGTTGGGCTTGATCCACCACCAAGGTCGCGGCAGCGGTTGCAATGGCTTGGGCGGCCCCTGCCGGAATTACCCCAATTTCGCCTTCAGCCAATGCCAAGGCAGCTTCAACCCGCAGCAGTTGCGCAATCACATTCTCTTCGGCAAAAATGCGAGAAATAGCGGGAGTGGTGAATTGAGTGGGGATGCGCATGACTCGTGGCTTTTTAGGGGGTAAAAAACACGGTTTCACCTTCGCCTTGTAAAATGAGGTTAAAGCGATAGGTTGGCAACCCATTGCTGGGCAACAAAGGCGCAATTAATGTATCGCGGCGATCCATCGGCACAAGCGAAAGCACCGCGTCATCGGCATTCGCTGCGGCCTCGTCGCCAAAATACATACGGGTATTGGCATGAATCAACATGCCGCGAGAAAACACCCGCACATTGACATGCGGCGCTTGACCTTCGACCCGTCCGGGTTTTACGGTCTGAAATTCAAACCGACCGTTATTGACCGTGTCGCAACGGCCTAAGCCGCTAAAATTAGGATCAGCCTTTGCATAATTTGGATCCGCCGGATGATTGTGATAACCGTTAGCATCGGCTTGCCAAATTTCGATCATGGCATCTGGCACAGGCACACCGTCGCCATCTAATACTGTGCCAGCAATCAAAATACGTTGGCCTTGAGCGCCGTCACGCACCAATGTTGAAATAAATGGTTTGCCCGGTGCGATAAGCGCATCATAAAAAAACGGGCCTACTGTTTGAGAAGGGGTTTGAGTTAACATAATTATTCAAAAACCGTCATCTTACTGCCACACAACACAATATCAAAACGATAGCCTAACGCCCATTCGGGCTGCGTCACATCGTGAGCATACGCCGAAATCATACGCTCGCGGGCATCGGTGTCGGCAATGCTGTTATAGATCGGGTCAAGCGCAAGTAATGGATCACCCGGAAAATACATTTGAGTGACCAAGCGCGACATAATATTGGCCCCAAACACCGAAAAATGAATGTGTTGTGGTCGCCACGCATTAGAATGGTTGCGCCAAGGATAAGCACCAGGTTTGATCGTGATAAACCGATATTCCCCATTGGCATTGGTCAGCACACGACCAGCCCCCGTAAAATTCGGGTCAAGTG
>CAZLOF010000260.1:0-6810 GCA_964560745.1 uncultured Thermoflexus sp. | reverse complement strand
TACCCATGCTTTAACGGATGTGTTGGTGGGTTCAAGCAACCCGCAAGTTGATCCTTATACCCAACAATTAGAGCGCGAGCAAGCGGCGGCCCAAAGTGTTTTAGATTTGGCCGCCGCCACCCTCCGCGCCCAAGGAATCAATACTGAAACGATTGTCGAATTTGGCGACCCGGCTGAAAGCATTTTAAAGATCGCCAAGCAACGCGAGGTCGATTTGATTGCGATGGGCACCCATGGGCGTAGTGGGCTATCGCGCTTGTTATTGGGCAGCGTGGCCGAGGATGTGATGCGGCATAGCACAGTGACGGTGTTGTTATTGCGCACTGCTTCATATTAAATAATGCCGTAATGATGAAATCACAATCCCTCTAGATCCGTTCTAGGATAGAGGGATTGTGATTACGGTGCAAAACGTTACTATTTCTTAAATTTGGCGTTATACGCATCTTGATACGTTTTTATAAACTTAGCAAATCCTAAATCATTTAATTGTTTAAGATACGCATCCCAGTCTTTATCTGGGTTGCGTTTGCCAGTCACAAATTCTGCAAACGCTTGGTCAACAAAAGCCTCAATAGCCGGAGCAAGCTGGCTGATATCTTTGGATTGATCAGGGGTAAAGATTAATAAGGGCAAATTCTTGTTTGGCACGGCTTTGGGTAGGTAGATATCGCGGCTCCAATCATTCAATTGATTGGCATTTGGGTTTTTAGGGTCAACGGCAACTGTGTAGGTTGGTTTTTGATACATCGGCGCTGCGCTCATATAGGTGTTTGGGTCGGTGGCCCAAGGGCGCAAGGTTGCATAATAAGCTTGGCTCCCATCATAGGTCTTTTCGCCTTGTGTAGCGGGTCGCCAATCTATATCTTTCATGCCATACATATTTTGCATGGTTGCATCGGGGCTATACAGAAAATCACAATAGCGGAAGGCCGCTTCGGGGTTCTTACAGGCTTTAGTGATCATGAATTGGCCGGGACCGTAAGTGCCAGTATTATTGTATGGGATTTGTTGTAAGCCAGTGGGGCCTTTTAGCGGTGGCACTGGTTTATATTCTGCAGCGCGGGCGCTAGTGCGAGATGAGAAACTGCCGGTTTCGGCTGCAGATATTGACCCAAGGATGGCGATTCCGGGGTTTTCGCCTAATGCTTGGGAATGGGCAACATCATTAGTGAAAACCGTTGGTTCAATTAACCCTTCGGCAAAAAGTTTATTGAGATATTTAAGTCCTTCACGCCAGCCCGCTTCTGCATACGAGGCTTTAATTGTTCCGTTGTCTACCATCAAACTGCGTGATGATCGGCGGTCGTTATAAATGAAAGGCTGCATCAAAAAGGTATCGAGCGTATTATTCCATGCGGCTCCTGAGTTGATCGGGATATTGCCTGACAAAGGAATTTCGTCGGCTTTGCCATTGCCATTGGGGTCTTTGGTTTTAAATGCCTTTAGCACTTCATAAAATTCATCGGTGGTGCTTGGCATTTTTAACCCTAGCTTATCGAGCCAAGGCTGATAAATAAAAAACTTTTGTGCAATGAGGGCATGGGTGAAGCCACCATAAGCTGGCATACCATATAGTTTGCCATCGATCAAGCTTACATTGGGGCGAATCTCTGGGTAATCTGCAAACATCATTTTTGACCAATGCCCATATTGATCAATAAGGCTATCGAGTGGAATGATGATTCCTTGTTGCGCCAACAAGGTTTGGTCGGCAAGCGACATGCCATAGGCACGAATGACATCGGGTAGGTCACCACTCGAGACCGCTAAATTTAGTTTTGTTGTAGCATCCGCACCTGCTGCGACGGTATATTGCAGGTCAATATTGGTTTGGGCACGCTCCCATTTAATAACCTCATTGTTATTAAAATCTCTGGGGCCGCGACAAAGCACCTTTAAGGTAATTTTGTCTTTGACAATGGGTAATGTTCCAGGCGCTGAGACCTTATTAGTGACCGCAGATGGCGCTTGCGTGGCTGGTGTGGAGGTGGCAGCGGGGCTACAGCCTGCCGCCAACAACCCAACACCTACAACTTCAATGGTTTTTAGCAATTTTCGGCGAGTGATTTTGTTTTTCATTTTTTCCTCTTAAAATGGATGACGTAACGAGTGTTGTAATTGTTTTTAACGTTGATATTTGGTTTTAGCCTTTGACTGAACCTAGTGTGATCCCTTTAATAAAGTATTTTTGTGCAAAAGGATAAATGAGCATGACCGGTAACGAGGTAATGATAATAACGGCATACTTAATTAAGGCTTGCAATTCTTCGCGTTGCGCAATTTCTCGAACATCTGCCATCAAACTCAAATCTACTTGGTTATCAATCAAAATTTGGCGCAAAATAAGTTGTAATGGATAAAGCTCGGTTTTTCCCAAATACAGCATGGCATCAAAAAATTGATTCCAATGCCCAATTGCATAATATAAAGTTAAGACGGCAATAACAGGGGTGCTGAGGGGTAGCATAATTTTAATAAAATAATGAAAATCGCTAGCGCCATCGAGTTGTGCTGCCTCATATAGCTCGATAGGGATTGAGGTGCGGAAAAAAGAGATGGTAATAAGCAAATTCCACACTGATAGTGCGTTAGGGATGATGAGCGCCCAGCGTGTATTCAGCAATCCTACTTCTTTTACCAATAAATAGGTAGGGATCATTCCGCCACTAAACATCATGGTAAAGACAAATAGGCTTAAAAAGATGTTTTTGCCAGGCAGATCAGCCCGTGACAATGGGTATGCCGCGATAAGCGTCATGCTTATATTGACCAAGGTGCCAACACTGGCATAAAAAAGCGAATTACTGAACCCGATCCAGATTAATTGATACTCTAAAACTTTTTGATAGGCTTTTAGATTAAACCCCACTGGAATTAAGCCAACTTTACCTGCCATAATTGCATCGCCAGCACTGAGCGACGCGCTGACGATATGAATCAGTGGATATAGAATAACAAGGCTGATAAAAATTAAAAAAGCAGTATTTACAACATTAAACAGTAAGTCGCTGCCAGCTTCTTTAATCTGAGTCGGCTTATTAAATGGCAGTGGTGATTGCATAGTAATTGTATTAATACTAATTGTATTTAATTTACCAAAGCCCAAAGCCTGCTAGACGCTTAGAAATTTTTTGCGCTGTTACAATTAAGATAAACCCAATGGCGGCGTTAAATAGACCGATAGCGGCGGCAAATGAGAAATTGGTAAACCCACCCACAATGCCGATTTTATAAAGATAGGTGCTAATAATTTCGGAGGTGGATAAATTTAATGGGTTTTGCAATAAAAATGCTTTTTCAAAACCAATGCTGAGGATCTGACCCATATTTAAAATGAGCATGACGACAATCACAGGCAAAATGCCGGGCAGATCAATATGCCAAATTCGGCGCACCCGCGAAGCGCCATCAATGACGGCTGCCTCATGTAAGGCTGGGTCAATATTGGTTAACGCTGCCATATAAATGATGCTGTTAAACCCTGTATATTGCCAAATATTGCTCCAGACATAAATTGATGGGAATAAACTGGCTTCGCCCATAAAATTAATGGCTGAGAAACCTAACCATTGCAAGAATAAATTGATCGGGCCGGTGCGCATGTCTAAAAATCGCAGAATGATCCCGACCATAATGACGGTAGAAATAAAGTTGGGCGCATAGCTAATCATTTGTACTGTTTCTTTAAAGCGCTTTTGCCGAACTTGGTTTAAGCTGAGTGCCAGTAAAATGGGGAATGGGAATGCCACAATCAGGGCATAAATAGATAAACCCAGTGTATTGCGGAGCAACATGCCAAATACCGGCGATTGAAAAAAACGTTGAAATTGTTCTAAGCCAACCCAAGGGCTGCCCCAGATGGTTTGGCCGGGCAGAAAATCTCTAAATGCAATTTGTGCCCCATACATTGGGCCATAGCGAAATACGATTAACCAAATGAGGGGTATGGCTAAAAAAACATAAAGCTGCCATTTGCGTTGCACTCGTTTTAAAGTTTGCATATTAACTTTTTACCCTTCCTCCCGCATTCCCCTTAACCCCAACCCCACCAATACCCCCACAATGGCGGTCGGCACTGTGACATAAATGCTGTTCTCCCACGAGCCGGTGGCGGCAACGATGACCGAGATGAGCAGTGGGCTGACAAATTGGCCGATATTCGAGCCTTGGATGAATAAACCCTGCATCAGCGCAATTTGCACTGGGTTGCGGGCCAAAACGGTGGTAGACGATAGCACCGAGGCCGGAATGAGACCGCCGACGAAAGCCAGCAGCAAACAAAAACCATAACGCACCACATCGGGTAGCGCTGCATTAAAAATGCCAATGGCGGACAGCACCAGCATGGCTTGGGTAAAAATGATCAGTTGGCTACGTTTGAAGCCTTTTTGTAATAATTTGCCAGTAAAAATAGTGCCGGGCATATGCACCAACATAAACAAGCCCGACAATAATGCAATCGTGCTGGGGTCAAGTTTGCGCTCTTCGCGCAAAAAGGTGGGCAGCCAAGTGTAAACCGCCCAAAACTGAATGGTGTAGAGGCCGAAGGTGGCGGCACATAGCCATGCCGCCCGCACCCGCAACACCTCGCGTAGGCTTTGCATGGCCGAGGCAGGTGAGGGTTGGGCCGACTGTGTCGTGTTAATGGGCGTGTTGCGATAGGCCAAGGCCAACACAATGGCAGAAAGGCTGACCAAAACTGCGCTTAACCACCATATTTCTCGCCAATTGCCCAAGGCTAAGATGATGGGGGCCAATAGCGAAGCCAACGTCACCCCAACTGGCATATAGGCGCTCCACGAGCTGAGCAAGAGGCGGCGGTCTTGTAGGGTGCTGGTGGCGCTAATGAGGGTCGGGGCCGACACCACGATGCTGATAAAGCCAACGCCTTCGATGAATCGTGACAAAAACAACATCACCAAATTGCCCGACAGCGCACCCAAGGCCGCGCCCAACACAATCAAGCCATGCCCAAACAAACAGGCGCGTAAGGCCCCAATTTGCCGCACCAACAAACCAAAAAACACGCCCGTCGTCATTGCCATCATATTAAAGGTCGAGGCAAACCAACCGGCTTGGGTGAGCGACATTTGCAGATCGGCGCGAATATAGGGCAGGGCGATGGGGGCTTTGCCGACATTGACGGCGGCAATGATGCCAGTGGCGAGGGCGATGAGGGCCAACGCCCAGTTGGTCTTTTGTGTTTGTGTCATCTCAAAATTAGGCAAAAAGCCGTAAAAATAGCCGATAAAGCCAATAGCGTAGGGGCGGCTTATGCAGCATAAATAGGGCCGGGGGTTTGGGCGGGTTTCTGACGTTCATTAATATTGATTGTGATTCAGCGCTCACAGGTATAAGTGGTCAGTTAACGAAATTTGTAGAAACTTGGCTTCGAGATAAATTTGGGGGAAACTGCATTCGAACGGCGATTGATCCCCGTGCGGGCGTGATACGCCGCATTTTGCCATTTGCAAGATTCTACAAATTTCGTTAATTAATCATAAGCCGTTTGGGAAGGGAATGTGATGGGTAAACAATTTGACGCACAGACTATAACATAATATGTGTGCTATTGATCGACCGGGCGCACGATCATAACCGGCATACTGGCATATTGCATGATGCGGTCGGCCACGCTGCCCATCAGCCAACGTCCAAAGCCGCTGCGCCCGTGCGAGGTCATGACGATGACATCGACCCCAAGGGTGGCGGCTTCGCTCAATATTTCATCAGCCACCATGCCATCGACCACCCGCGTTTGCACCGCAATGCCTTGCTCGCGGATCGCGCCAGCCATGCGCTCAAGATAGGCTTCGCAGTGGGCGGCGCTGTCGTCGCTGGGCAGGTTAAATACGGCAGTGCCTTCGACATAGATACGGGTGTTGGGATGGCCCGATACTCGCATTAAGGTCAGGCTGCCGCCTGAACAGCGGGCCAATTCGATCGCACTAGGCAACGCTTGTTCGGCAAAAATAGAACCGTCGAGGGGCACAAGAATTTTGTTAAACATGCGCCAAGCATAGGGCAGTTGTGGTTATTTTGCCCTATTCATTATGGTAGCCAGCATTGGCTAGTCGGATAGATCAGGTCAGTCTTTCGCCAATTTGCGCCGCCGTCAAATAAAGCCAATGACGTTGATGCCCATCGAGATTGCGATGTTTGAGCGCCCCCAAACAACTGACAAAGCGTGCCAAATCATATTCGCGGGCTTGGGTGGGGTTAAACCAACAGCGTTGGGCCAGCGCGTTCATTTCATTCAGCAGCGGGTGGTCTATATTTGGGTGAATGGGGTTGCGCGGGGCAATAAGATGCGCAATGATTTGGGTATGCAAATGCGCAAAATCGAACAGCGTATGCCCGTCGCGGGTGGTGGCAAAATCGATTAGCCAAATAAAACCACCGGGGCCAACCAAGGCATTTTCTAAATTTAAATCGCCATGAATGGTGGATTGGCTGCCGCTGACTTGCTCATTTAAGAGACGGGGCAAAATGGGCAACGGGTCGGGTAGGCCAAACAATGACAACCCCGCCACTGCGTCGCGCAACAAACTTTCGCGTGTGCCGATCACCCGCGCCAACAAGCCGCGTTGGGTGCAGGCCGCATCGGGGGCTTGTCGCGTGTTTACCCAATTGGCGCAGCGCACCCGCAAGGGCGCTTGTCCGGCGCTTGCCGCGCCAATCAGCGCATAGCGGTTGTCACTGGCCCCCAGTTCAACCTGCGCAAAATTGCGCAACAACACACAGGTGCCAATGGCGATGGCTAGGGCGCTTGCCCCTGCCGTTAGTTGCCCATCGATGATGTGGGCC
>CAZLOF010000259.1:0-6824 GCA_964560745.1 uncultured Thermoflexus sp. | reverse complement strand
ACGGTGCAGAGCTTGCAGGATCGGTTTCGGGCGAAGGGAAAATAAGTAGGGATTGGGGATTTAATTTCACGCAAAAACGCAAAAGCGCAAAGGTATATTTTTTTGCGCTTTTGCGTCTTTGCGTGAAATTAATTTTTTATGTCCCCAAGCCTTAATCTCTTAGCAATCAATCGCTATGCGATGCAACAACTTGGGGATTCGATTCGCTTGAGCGTGTTGGGCCATCGCGGATGATGATGCTCATTGATGGCGGCGGCGGCGAAGGTTATAATGGGTTTGTGAGGAGAGGACTATAAATGAAACCCCAAGCTGGTGAAGGCGGGCGAGGCAGCCTAATTGATTTTGCATTGATTTTGATCTTATTTGGCGTGGTGCTGGTGGTCATCATGGTCTTGCTTGGTCCAGCCATTACCGATTTTCTCAATCGGCTGGTGTCGCAGTCATAAACATGAAACTCAGCATTGGCGCTATCGCCCCCCACCTTAGCATCACCACTGTCACACATGAGCGCGTGGCCTTGGCGCAATTGTGGCAAGCCCAGCCGATTGTGCTGGCCTTTTTGCGTCATTTTGGTTGAATATTTTGCCGTGCCGAATTAGCTAGGTTAGCTAAACTCAACCCACAAATTGAGGCACATGGGGGCAAATTGGTGGTGATGACACTCAGCCAACCCGCCGAAACCGCCGAATTTTGTGGCGAACGCGCCCCGGGGGTGGCCTGTTATTCAGACCCCGCCGCCGAGGGGTTTGGGCTGTATGGCTTAACGCGCGGCAATCTATTACAAATGTTTGGGCCAGAATCCATCGGCGCAGCAATCAAAGTCTCGGCCCAAGGCCACAGCTTGGGCAAAGTGACAGCAGACCCTTGGCAAATGCCCGGCACCTTCGTCATTGACCAGCAGGGCAAACTGCGCCTCACTTATTACAGTAAACACGCCGGCGATTACCCACCCGAACAGGTGATTTTGGAGGCGGTGGAGCAGAGTGGCAGGTTGCAAGTGGCAGAGTAGCAGAGTGGCACTTTGCAACTTTGCCCCCTGCCCCCCAAAAATGAAACTAAGCCCCGAACAAAAACGACTTCTCGCCGCCATCGCTGCTGGGCAGCGGCTCAAAGATCACCGCGATATCGAGGGTGGCAAAAATTACCGGCTGTATGCCCTTGATGGCGCAGCCCAAGTCATTCAGCCATCCGATGTGGCGGCCTTGGTTGAGCTTGGCTTGATCAGCAGCAACAAAAAATTTCCATCGGCCACCTATTGGCTTACCCCACAAGGGCAGCAATGTGTCATTGGCTTAACTTGACAATGTCAGATTAAAAAGACGTATGCCGATTTCACGATACCCTCCTCTGCCTCCGGTAGAGGAGGGTATCGTGAAATCGGCGAAAACTTGTTTTCATTTGCGAAAAGATAGACAGGATGAACAGGTTATTTTTATCTTGTTCATCCTGTCTATCCTTGTTCTTTTAATTCGACTTACACCCCGCATGATCAACCCATACCCCGCGTGCGGCCTGTTGTAACGCCGCCCGAAACTGTGGCGGCATCGACATTTTAACCATGCGGTCGCCCTGCATCTGCACACACACATACACCGTTTCGACCGTTGCAATAACGGCGGGTTGCCCATAAATGCGGAATTCGGTGCGCAAGGTAAATGAGGTATTGCCTAGCTGAAGCGGCGCAACCGACAAGGCCAAAACCTGATCAAAACGGGCTGGCGCTTTCCATTCGGTCGTCTGCTTCACCAATTGATAATCAATCAGCCCCGCCATCATGGGGTCGGCGTAGCCGATAGCGCGGGTGAATTCATACACCGCGATATCGACATAATCGCCATAACGGGCGTTAAACACCACTTTTTGCGCGTCACATTCTTGGTAGCGCACCCGCAGGGTATATAAAAACGGATCGAGATGCGTCATGCCACCCCCACCTCAACTTGATAATGAATCTGCTCACCCGGCGCGAGGTCACGCAAACGGCCTTGGCTACGACGCAAAGCGCGTGGCCCCTCATGCGTCGTGCAAGGTTCGATGGCATTGACATACGACCCCGCTTGCAACATCTTCCATTGTGACAATGAGGGCAATTCGGCAGCACGATAACGCACAAACACATCGGGGCCGATGCGACTGCGCAAATAGGCGGTCACCATGCCATCAGCAGCCGGGCGCGGGTTATGAAAAAACACCTGCGCCTGCGTCGCTGGGTCAGCGGGGGCAAAATCGGTGTAATCGCTGGCGGCAACCGCAGCGCCCGCCCCAAACATCGTGGTCACATCATGCGTGTCAACCTCTAGCCGCGTGCCGGGCGCAATGACCGGAAAACCAAAGTTGATGTGATACAGCATCATATGCGGAACCGGCACAAACGAATCATTCAGCACCGTATCTTCAATCTTAAGCGTGCTTGCGCCCAGTTTGGTGCTAATGCGCCGATAAAGCACCAAATTGGGGGCGGGCAATTGGGCCTCACGCACCTCGCCTTCCACCCGCAATACATAATCATCGCCCTCCCAACCAGCAAAAGTGCGCACATGGGTAGGGGCAATGTGGCTAATACGACCATGCAGCCCCCATTTTTGGCCTTCGCTCTCTTCGGTTTGACCAAAATGCGACAAGCCGCAGGTGGTGACCAAGCCACCGCCAAAGGTGCGCACCCAATTGCCCTCTTCTGGCTCATAAAAAGCCGGCCCACCCAGCGCGGGGTGCAGCCACGCCAAGGGCGCCCCTTTGTATTCGGCTGGGCCAATATCCATCCCGCGATCAATCCAAACCATAAAACGAAACCCGCTGCCCGTCCAAACCTCGGCGGCCCTCATGCCGCGGGCCTTGCCTTCGCTATATTCAACCAGCCGCACCCCAGCCAGTTGGTCGATGGTGGCGGTATGAGCGCGTAGCTCGGCAGGGCTAAATTGTTGACCAAAAATATGTGGCATAACCTCAATTGCTCCTTTTAATCTATTTTAACGTTATCAGCGTTACATTTTATGCAAAAAAGCGAGTCGCAAACCTGCAATCTTAAGCCTTGTTTAGTATAGCTATAATATAGATAGATGATTCTTGATCTAAAAGACGTGCAATTTTTGGTAGACAGCTCAGGAAACCCAAGTGGTGTGCTTATAACGCCTTGGGCTTGGGCACGCCTTGCCGAGTTGTTGTCGTTGCCACCCTTGACTATAAATAAGAATATTGCCCCATCATTATCATTACCTAGTGATATGCAAGATTTAGAAGCAAACCAACTGCGCCGCCAGTTTGAACGTCATATAGGTGGGGTAAGCTTGGGTCACCCTACTGATATGAGTAATGATCAAATAGATGCTGATATCGCAAGCCAAATATGAACGCGATTTTTCTGGACACTTCGGGTCTATTTTGTTTACATCACAGAGATGAAATTTATCATTTTCGGGCTAAAGATTACTTTAATAACGTAAAGCAAAAAGTAACCCATAGCTATGTGCTCTCCGAATTCGTCGCCTTAGCACAGGCGCGACGACTGCCTCGGTTATCAGCGCTATCTTATATTTCAGATATCATTACGCACCCAGATTTGCAAACGATTTGGGTCGATAGAACATTGCACGACAAGGCAATGGCATTACTAAAAACACGCTTAGATAAGACATATTCGCTTTGTGACGCAGTTAGCTTTATTGTAATGCAACAACTTCTCATTACAGATGCGTTAACAACTGATCATCACTTCACTCAAGCAGGATTTCAACAATTACTAATACTTAGTTAATTTTCGGGAGAAAACAATAAAATGAAACTGGTTGTCACTGGATCAAAAGGCCTAATTGGCCGCCACACTGTCGAATACGCCAATACCCAACCCGGCGTAGAGGTTTTTGGCGTAGATCATGTTGGCGTGGGCAGTTGGCCCAATCGCTACCGCATGGCCGACTTGACCGACTTGGGTCAAACCTATAGCGCCTTGGCGGGGGCCGATGCCGTTGTGCATTTGGCGGCCATCCCCGATCATGGCATGGTCGAAGAGCCAAAATTGTTCATGTCAAACATCGCCAGCACCTATAATGTGTTTGAAGCCGCCCGTAATTTAGGCATCAAGCGCGTGGTGTGGGCCTCATCCATTCAAGTCAACCGCACCGTGTTAATGCACCACGACACCCGCTATCAATATTTGCCCATCGACGAGGCCCACCCGGTTGACCCGCAAAACGACTATGCGCTTTCAAAATATGTGGGCGAGGTGATGGCCGAAAGCTATGCCAAAACCTATGGGTTATCGGTTGTCAGCCTGCGCTTTACGGCCATCACCCACCCCGACAATATGAAGGATTGGCCTTGGGCCAAAGCCACCGCCCCCCATTGGGCGCTCTATGCCTATGCCGATGTGCGCGATGCCGCCCGCGCTTGTTTCTTAGCGGCAACGACTGACCTACCTTCACATTCACACCACGTGGCCTTCGTCGTCGCCAAAGACAGCATGGTCGCCACCCCCTCTGCCGAAATCGCCAGCCAATTTTTCCCCGATGCCGAGGTGCGTGATGATCTGAGCGGCAATGCCTCGTTGGTCAGCAATGCCACCGCCAAGCGTTTGTTTGGCTTCGAGGCGCAATATTCCTGCCGCAAATAATGCAATTTGGCAAGTGGTTGATTTGTTTATTGGTTTATTGATGACTCGTGAGTTATGAGTCACGAGTCATGAGTAAACTTAATCAATTATTCAACTATTCAACCATCTTTAACGCAAAATTAGCGCTGTGGGCATAAAATAATGTTATACACCTATGTCTACCAACCCATGCCCCCTGTGCAACACCGAAAACGCCGCCGATAGCCTATATTGCAGCCAATGCAAGGTCGATCTACGCATGGCAGTGGCAGTCGCAGACCTGCGCCGCCGCGTGGCACAACTTGAGCATACTCAAACTGCGCCCATCTCGATTGCGCCTAAAACCGCGCCTGCCGCGCCACCCATTCGCCCAACACCGGCCCAGCCGCGCCCACCTACAGCATGGCTGACGGGCGAATTTTGGCTAAACAAAGTGGGCATTGCGTTGGTGCTGTTGGCCTTGGCGTTTTTCTTCAATTACGCAGTGCAACAAGGGTGGCTGGGGCCAGCCGTGCGCTTGGCGATTGGGTTGATGGCGGGCGTGGTTTTGTTGGGGCTGGGCACATTTTTGCAGCCGCGCCGCCCCGATTTTGGCAAAATTTTGCAGGGCGGCGGCTTGGCGGCGTTTTATATCACCGGCTATGCCTCGCTCAATTTATATGACCTTGTGCCTTATGGCGTGGCCTTTGGCTTTATGAGCCTGACCACACTAGCGGCCTATGGCTTGGCGGCCCGCCAAAAAGCCATGCCACTGGCCTTTGTGGCGCTGGCGGGCGGGTTAATCACCCCGCTCGTGCTCAAAAGCGACTCGAATAATATTGCGGCGTGGTTGGCCTATAGTGGGCTGATCTTGGCTTGCGCCGCTGCGCTTTATTTTTGGCGCGGCTGGTCGGCCTTGCTCTATTTGGGGGCAGTCAGCGCAGGCATCATCGCCAGCATCGCCACCGGCGATTATAAAAAGGCCCCGCAAACAGTACAAGCCTTTATTTTGTTTTTGGCGCTGCTCTTTTGGCTGCTGCCGATGCTGCGGTTGTGGTTAAATGGGCCAACCGCCGACACACTACCGCGCCGACATGCCGGGTTAAACTTGCTCACGCTGACGCTCCTCCCCTATCTCGTGTTGTTGTCGATTCAAATTCAAGACTGGCGACGCATGACGTGGGGCTGGGTGTTTTTGGCAATGGCGCTGGGGCTGGCCGCCCTTGCGGCGCTGGCATGGCGAGCACGGGCTTTGCGGCCTGTATGGTGGGCACACGCGGTGCTGGCGACGGCATTTTTTGCGTCTGGGGTAGGCATCGTCAGCGAGTCGTTTGCCTGGTTCGCGGCGGCGCTGATGGTGGCGGTATGTGCCTTAGCATGGCTATGGCAACGCAGCAAACAAACCGCGCTATTGCCCGTCGCCCATGCCTTCGCCAGTTTGGGGGTCATCGTCACCTTGGCGGTATTGCTCGACCATGCCAGTGACCTGCAAAAAACCCCAACTTTAGAGATGGCGCTACCGATCATGCCCGCCCTGTTGGGGGCGATTGGGTTGCTGGGGGTCGCCCAATGGTGGCTCGACGGTTCGCGCTTGAGCAAACTCTATCAAATTGTGGCCTATGGCTTGACCTTGGTATGGTTGTCGGTGCTGTGGCTGCTGCTGCCAAACACACAGGCGCTCATCAGTGCGTCATGGGGCATCATTGGCATGGGGGTTTTGTTGCTCGGGTTGCGCCGCAATATGACGCTGTGGCGCACGGTCGGTTATGTTACGCTCATCGTCGTGGTCACTAAATTATTTGTGGTTGATCTGGCCGAAGTTGCGTTATTGGTGCGGGTGGGATTGTTTATGTTGCTGGGCGTAGCGTTTTTGTTGCTCAGTTATTTTTATCGGGGGCTGCGGCGTGGCTGATTTTTGTAATTGGCTTTTTATGGGTTCACCCCTCATAAACGGTGGAGGAGTTTAGACCGCGAAGGCGGTCTTCGTATGCTCAGCGCGGGATTTTAATCCCCGCGACATCACCCACGCATCATGATGGATACAGCGCAGCCATTAAAATGGCGCGCTGGACATACGAAGCCTGCCTTCGCAGGCTGAGGAAAAACATTAAATACATCGAAATACGAATGTTATAAGGCCGCAATGCTCTCTATAATATTGTTATGGCTGCGCAATTGCGGCTGCAACTCTTAGGCAAACCGACACTCTATTTAGACGAGATTGCTGTAACAGGGTTTACGTCGGCCAAAGTCATGGCGC
>CAZLOF010000258.1:0-6855 GCA_964560745.1 uncultured Thermoflexus sp. | reverse complement strand
TAATCGCCTGTCTCTGGCGAAGGCTTACTGCTGCTAATCGTCACAACCAAATCGACGGGGATAGGAGTAGCGCTAGCGGTTGGAGATGCTGTTGGGGTGGGCGTGGCTGATGGGGTATTGGTTGGGGATGCAGTGGTTGTGGGTGTAGCTGTAGCGGTATCTGTCGCTAACAATAGCGCAACATCATGATTCGGGTTAGCGGGTTGGGAGGCAATGCTTGCAGAGGTAGCAAAGTGTTGCTGCGTAAAGATAAAGCCAAAAAGCGAAATGAAAATAAAAAAAATAAAAGCACTGATACGTTTTGTACGATAAATTGGATAAACCTGTTGTGCCATGCTCGCCTCGATAGATAGACAGCATAGTTTTATCAAACTTTGTCCCTATTTTCATCCTTCAAAAGCACACATAAAATGCTTCATAAGGCGGATAAGGTTATCTTTAAATGTATCTTTTAACCCACTAGGCGGAACAAAAAAATGTGAAAGAGTTAGTGCGGCGAAGATATGAAATTGGCAAAAATACTCTCTCTGTTTCCCACACAAACAGAGAGAGTATTTTTGCCAATCGTGTTTTAGCGTTGCTGTGTTAGTGCCTTGCGCAAACGATCTGGCGTGACCGGCAATTCATTCACCCATACACCGGTGGCGTTGTGAATGGCTGCCACGATAGCCGGGGCGACGATCATGAGCGGCAACTCGGCCATGCCACGAATGCCGAGTGTGCCAGTGGGGTCGGGATGTTCGACGATGATGGATTGGACGCGATCGGGCATATCGAGCACCGACGGAATGAGGTAAGTGCTGAAGTGAGCAGTCTTGACATAACCACCCTCGGTGACAAAATTTTCGAGCATGGCATAGCCTAAGCCTTGTGATACCGCCCCCTCAATTTGCCCGACAATTTGCTGCGGGTTCACCGCGCGGCCTACGTCATCGGCACAAACAAGGTTGTGTACATGCACTTGACCCGTTGCCGTGTCTACTTCAACCTCAGCGCTTTGGGCAATATAGGCATAGGTAATGTTGGGGTCGCCTTCGCCGGTTTGGGGGTGAATTTGGGTAGTGGGGCGTGGGCGATAAACATGATGCACCTTGACTGGGCGTTCTTCATCTTGCCATTTTGCCAGCGCCGCCTTTGCCGCTCCCACAATCGCGCCTGCCGTCATATAGGTTAGGCGCGAGGCTGAGGCCGAGCCACTGCTGCCGCTGGTGCTGGTGTCGCTCAGTTGTAATTCGATCTTTTCGCGCGGCAAACTTAGCGCCTCAGATGCAATTTGCAGAAAGGCCGTATGCGCCCCTTGCCCACAATCGGCCCCTGCCAAGCCAACGATGGCTTGCTCGATCTCGCCGTTGCCGCGCAATTCAACAGTGCAAGCGCTATTTTCGGGGTAGCCAAACGAAAACCCGATATTTTTATGCCCACACGCAAAACCTGTGCCTTTGGCAAATTTAGAATTTAGAATTGGAAATTGAGAATTAGAAGCAACACCCTCCCATTTTCCATTTTCTATTTTTAATTCTAAATTTTCTGCGCAAGCAGAAATAACTTCATTGAGCGAGCAACCGGGCGGCACGGGCGTGTTAAAGGGTGTGATAGTGCCATCGTGCCAACAATTGCGGCGGCGCAATTCGACCGGGTCGATACCCAAGGCGACGGCCATTTTGTTGATTTGGGTTTCGGCCACAAACAAACCTTGCGGTGCGCCAAAGCCACGAAACGCGCCGCTAGGAATGTTATTCGTGACAACGGCAGCGCTGTCGATGGCGACATTGGGGATGTCATACGGGCCGACGCATGTGCCGGTGAAATTGCCCAAGACTTTGTTGCTGGTGTAGTTATATGGCCCCGCGTCAGACATGCCGTTGATTTGAGCCGCTACCAGTTTGCCATCTTTGGTGGCGCCCAGTTTGGCATGTACCCAAAATGGGTGGCGCTTGTGATGCCCAATCATGCTCTCTTCGCGCGTCCAAATAATCTTAACTGGGCGGTTGAGGCGTTGGGCTGCCAAACATAGCACAATTTGCACACTCATGTCTTCGCGTCCACCAAATGCGCCACCGATGGCAGGATAGATCACGCGCACTTGTTCGAGCGGTAATTTGAGGGCGTGGGCAATTTGCTCTTGGTCTTCATGCGTCCATTGCCCTGCCACCTGAATGGTCAGCCGACCGGCCTCATCGATATAGGCCAAGCCAGCTTCGGGCTGCAAATAGGCGTGTTCTTGCGCCCCCATCCAATAAGTGTCTTCGATAATGACATCGGCTTGCGCAAAAGCGGCATCGACATCGCCACGCCGCACACGGTAACGTTGAATGACATTGCCCGGGTAATGGGGGTGCAATTGTGGCGCATCGGGTTTGATGGCTTCGTGAATGTCGGTGATAGCTGGCAAATCTTCGTAATCGATCTTGATCAAGCTGCGGGCATGCTCGGCGATTTTTTCGGTTTCAGCCACAATAATCGCCATTTTTTCGCCAATATGCCGCACTACGCCATCAAATGATTTTGGGGCTTGGATGTTAGATTTTAAATCATTGGCATCACTAAGCATGACGGGGGCATCAAATAGCACAAGGCCATATTCATTATTTGGCACATCGGCCCCTGTAAAAATGCCCAGCACACCGGGCAAAGCCAACGCCGCGCTGGTATCGATGCGACGTACGCGGGCGTGTGGGCGGCGGGCAAATAGCACTTTGGCATGAGCCATGCCATCCATGCTCAAATCGCCCGGGTAATGGGCTTGGCCGGTCACTTTGGCGCGGGCATCGATCCGAGTGATCGATTGACCCAGTAAAGATGGTTTCTGCATAAGAGATGAAATAATGGTTAATGGTTAATGGTTAATGATTATCTGCTCATTAACCATTAACCATTAACCATTAACCATTGACCATTAATCATTAAGCTGCTGCTTTGGCTTGGCGCACACAATCGCGCAATTGGTCGAGATGCGATTCTTCGTGGCTGAGGCCCATGACAAAACGCCCAATGGCAGTCATTTGCCCATAATGCGGTGCCCACGATAGCGAAAATGTCACTTCGTAATGGGGGGCATCGGGCCAAGCGTCTAGCATAGCGAGCCGCATCCGGCGGCTTTCGTGCAGACGTTGGCGCACTTGGGCAATGGTGGTTACGGTTTCCCACGGGGTTTCGTAGCGCGAGCGGCCTGCAATATCGAGGCCACGCGCATAATTGAGCGCCAAGGCGGCGCTTTCTTCAGATGAAGCAGTGCCATGCACCACCACATGCCCCAAAGTCCACGCAATGTTGGCTTCGTCAGCCTTGGTGGCAAAGGTGTCATTGGCGTTGGGATCAACCGGCACAAATACCACATCGGCATCGGTCGCATCTTTGATGATCTCAAGTTGGGTGTCGATCATCTCGTTCGTTAGGGCCTTTAGGTCGTCAACGGTCAGGTCTTTGACCAATTCGGCCATGGTCATGGTTTTTTCGCGAACAGCGTTAAAGTTAAGCATGGAGAAAGTGTAGCATGAATATTTGGCGATATCTATACTAAGCAAAGTGTAAGAATGCGGTTTTCGCTGATTTCACTATATCCCTCCTCAAGCGTAGATTGAGGAGGGATATAGTGAAATCGGCATACCGCAATTTTTACCCGTGTGGAGTATATTAAGGCAATAAGGTTAAAGCCTCACAATGCTTGGGTCGAACAATAGAAAAATCGCGGCGATCAAGCGTCAAAATAGTGTCAATTTGTAATCGTTCGGCAATAATCATGACACTGGCATCGACAAAATCGATGCGAGTATCTGCATAGGCGGATAATAATTGAGCAATGTGTGCAAAATCTGAATCATGCAGTGCGGTTGGCACATAACGACTCACTGGCACACTGGTGAGAAAATGAATCACGGCTTGAGTTCCGCCGAATTTCCCGATCAGATAAGCTGATTCTACGAGTGTGGTTTGTGGAAGAATAATTTTGGCAATTTGTCGATATAGGGTATAGGCGGGTAGATGGTTGGGGTCTTTTTTATTTGCCAAGGCAACGACAAACCCAGTATCTGCAACCGCGATCTTGATTTTGGGATCGGTTTTTACGATTTCCATGTAAAACCAGACTTGCTGTCTGCTGATTGCTCTAAAATCGCTTCGTGATCGGTTGAAAGAGCCTGTGTACTGGAAAAGAAACCGACCACTAAATCGTCATCATCTATTTTTGTCAACGTGAGTGATTCATTTAATACTTCATCTGGGCTATCGATTATGTCGTCAATAACAACCAAAAAAGCCCTGCGACGATGCTTCGCCATCGGCAGCGGCTTTAATAGTCGCATTTGATTAGGGGCTTCGATCACAGCTTCTAATGTGGTTACCATCGTTTAAAATTATAGATGATTATCATTCCCGCCTTCGATTAAGAGTAGGAAAAGAGCAAGAAAAAAGCAGGAATGACGTTTGTTTTTTATTAGCCAGTTGTTGTCTTGGGCTTGCTCTTGACCAACAACGACCAATTGCCGCGTTGCACCACCGAGCCATCTTGCTTGACCAGCAAAATTTTGAACACAATTTTGCCATTACCCAAACGTGGCACGGCTTTGGTCTCGATCACTTCGATCTCGGCATGAACCGTGTCGCCGATAAAAATCGCGCCGGTGAATTCCCAATCTAGCCCGCGAAAGACATCGACAGTGCCGCGCATAAAGCCGAGCTGAAAGGCCAAGCCGCTGGCGATGCTGAGGCCGAGCAAGCCGTGTGCGATACGTTTGCCGAAGCGCTCGCCCTGCACATATTGTTCGCTGACGTGAATCTCGTTGTAGTCGCCCGACAGCCCAGCAAAGGCCACAATATCGGCCTCGGTGACGGTGCGTGAGGGTGAGCTAAGTTTATAACCAATGGTGTAATCTTCGAACCAAAGTCCGGTGGGGGGTGAAATTGCCATGTGGGTATTTTACCGTGAGCTTTGAGCTTTGAGTCACGGCTCACGGCTCACGGCTCATGGCTTTCCTACGGCCTAACCAATATCGGCAAAAGATGACGGGGTCAAGATTGGGGAGTAGGGGTAGGTGTGACAGTGTTAGTGATGACGTGGGTGGCAGTGGCAGTGGCAGTTGCAGATGCGGTTGGGGTTTGGGTAGGTGATGGGGTGACGGTGGGCGTGGCGGTGGGTGGGATGGCGATGAGCGAGGCATCATCGGCATATACATCGTTGTGTTTCACCGCCCATTCGGCGCGCGTATTAAGCGCCACAATCACTTGTGATGACTGGGCGACGGTTTCGAGCGTCAGCTCGGTATATTTATCCCACGCTGCTTGGCGCGTCCATGCGCTACAGGTCACGCCTGCTGCGCCGGTTTCAAATTTGCTGCCGCCGTCTGTGTCGATGCACAGCCGTGCCTCAAGGTTGCCGGGTTCACATTGCGAATTGGGCGGGTTGACATCACAATTCGAGGTCCAAATTTGCACCCACATGCTAAATTTCAGCAACGAGCCGGGCGTGATGCCATTGACGACCTGATACACTCCCGCCGATTTATTTAGCGCCCAAAAATTGAAATATTTAAGCGCCGTTTGTGGGCTGCGCACGCGGTAGGCGTAGGTCATGTCGGCGGGGCGATATTCGGGGCGGCGGTTGATGTTATCGGCATCGCCGGGTTGCCGACACATAAAGTAGGCCGTCCAGCCATTCGGCACTTGCAGCTCACCAGCGGTTTGGCCGGTGCAGGCATCGGTTTGAAATGGCGCTGGGGCATTGAAGCTAGGATTGACGAGCAAATTGGCTGAAGGTGCGCTGACCTGTGACATAACAGGGTTTGGCATCTCCTCAACAGCGTGGCTGGGGGCATTGTGCCCCATCGTCGCTATCAAGACTGCCGCAACCACACCCCCCAATCCAAACATCGACAAAGTTTTATGTTGGCATTGCATACACTAAATTCTAAGTGAAGTGTTGTGGTGATGATGCAAAGAAAGGAATGAGGGATTAGCTCACGAGTCATGACTTCTCATCCTTTATCCCTCGTTCTTTATCCTTAATCCCCAATTCCCTGTAAAATTCATATATGGAAGTAGACATTATTCTCACCAACGGGTTTGTTGTTACGATGGACGAGCAAAGCCGTGTATATGCCGACGGCGCGGTTGCCGTAAAAGGCGATGTGATTGTGGCGGTTGGCGCGGCCAACGATATTGCAAGCCATTACACCGCCGCCCAAACCATCGATTGTGCCGGACATGCCATTACGCCGGGCTTGATCAACTGCCACACCCATTTGCCCATGACGTTATTGCGTGGCCTTGCCGACGATTTGCGGCTGGATGTGTGGCTGTATGGTTATATGTTGCCAGCCGAACAAAAATTTGTGTCGCCCGAATTTGTGCGTTTGGGGGCGCAGTTGGCCGCCGCCGAGGCCATTCGCAGCGGGGTGACGTGTGTCAACGATATGTATTATTTTGAAGACACCATCGCCCAAACGCTGGCGGATATTGGGATGCGGGCCTTGTGCAGCCAGTCGCTGATGAATTTTCCCACGCCCGATTCGCCATCGCCTGACGAGAGCCTTGAATTTACCGACAAATTTATTGCCAAGTGGAAGCATCACCCGTTGATTGTGCCGGTTATTGCGCCGCACGCGCCATACACCTGTAGCCCGCAATTGATGCGCCGTTGCACCGAAATTGCGCTAAAACATGATGTGCCGTTGCATATTCATATTGCCGAAACCAAACAAGAGATGGAGGATAGCCGCGCCCAACACGGCATGTCGGTGGTGAATTGGATCAAAAAATGCGGTGTGCTCGAAGCCAAGGTGATTGCGGCCCATTGTGTTTGGATCGACCAAAGCGAAATGCGGGTACTCAAAAATGCGGGGGCCAGTATCAGCCATTACC
>CAZLOF010000257.1:0-6886 GCA_964560745.1 uncultured Thermoflexus sp. | reverse complement strand
GGGTTATCGAGATTGATGGTAGGCGGAATGATGCCATGCTTGATTGTCATCACTGTGCTGATGGCCTCAATTGCACCCGCTGCACCCATCGCATGACCCGTCATCGATTTGATGCTGTTCATGGGGATGTCATAGGCCCGTTCACCAAACAATTTTTTAACCGACTTGGTTTCAAGCGGGTCATTGGTATGGGTTCCAGAGCCATGCGAATTAATATAATCGACATCGCGGGTGGTCATTTGGGCATCTTCTAGCGCCCATTCCATTGCCCGAATGGCCCCGCTGCCGGTTGGGTCTGGAATGGCAATGTGATGGGCATCTGACGACACACCCAACCCTAACACCTCAGCATAAATACGCGCCCCACGTGCCTTGGCGTGTTCATAATCTTCTACAATCAACACCGCTGCACCTTCGGCAAAGGCAAAGCCATCGCGGTTTACATCAAACGGGCGGCAGGCTTTGGTGGGCGTATCGTTATATTTTGAAGCCAATACCCGCATAAGCGAAAACCCAACCAGCGCCCCATCGATCCGCACCGACTCATACCCGCCAGCAAACACCATATCGGCCCGCCCACGTCGAATCATCTCCATTGCATCACCAATGGCTTGGGTGCCAGCGGCACAGGCCGCCACCACTGTCGAGAGTGGCCCCTTGGCATCAAAATATTTGCTGATGTGATGGCCGGGCATGTTGGGTAATGATTGTGGCAAGCCAAACGGGTTGACCCGTTTGTAGCCCAACGTGTCGTATGAATGTAGCGCATCATACGACAGGTCGAAACCACCAATAGCCGTGCCCATCACCACACCGGTGCGCTCGGCCTTAATATCGGTGCCGATGCGCAACCCAGAATCTTGTAGGGCCTCATCTGCTGCCGCCAATGAAAATTGTGAGCCACGTGCCATACGGCGCGCTTCTTTCAAATCGACAATATGAGCGATCCGGCTCGACTCAAAGCCTTTCACTTGCCCGGCAATACGCACTGGCAAGGCACTTACGTCAAAGCCCTCGACTGCCGCAATACCGCTGCGGCCATGAATCAGGCCATCCCAAGTGCTTGGCAAATCTAGCCCAAGACATGTCACCATGCCCATGCCCGTAATCACAGCGCGGCGTGGTCGATAAGCAATCGACACGGCTGGCATGGTGATTGGCTCACGGTTTTGGCGGCGGCTTAGGCCTTGTTGCGCCATGCGTGCGACGCGCCCAAACCCATTACGCACTCTCGAAAATCGTTTAGTTCGTGACATCAGCTTTTGGCATGGCCTCCAACCCCTTCTCAATCGTTTCAATCACACGGTTTTCAACGCAATTGGCGGCAACTTTGAGCGCCGAGTAAATGGCGCGGGCGTTGCTACGCCCATGACCGATGACAACCACGCCATCGACCCCCAACAAAGGCGCACCGCCCACCTCTTCATAATCTAGCCCTTTGAGCGTTTTGGTAATGCTGGGCTTAAGCAACAACCCACCGACTTTGCTGCGCACATCGGCTGTGGCAGCATTTTTTAACAATGTGGTGAAGAATGTCTTCATCCCTTCCATCAGCTTAAGCATGACATTACCGGTGAAGCCGTCGGTTACATACACGTCGGCATAGCCCATCGGCAGATGCCGCCCCTCGGCATTGCCGATAAAGTTGAGTGACGTGCGCTTGAGCAGTTGATGCACTTCTTGCACCAAGTCGTTGCCTTTGGTTTCTTCTTCGCCATTCGAGATAATCGCCACCGATGGATTACGCTTGCCCAACACGCGCTCGGCATAAATGCTGCCCATCAAGGCAAATTGCACCAAGTATTCGGGTTTACATACTGCGTTTGCACCCACATCTACCATCAGGCTCCAACCTTTTAAATTGGGCAATTGGGCGGTCAGCGCCGGGCGATGAATGCCCTTGATGCGACCCAAATTGAGCAAGGCCCCCGCCAATGCGCCACCGGTGTTCCCCATGGTCACAAAGGCATCAGCTTCGCCTTTTTTTACCATTTGCAGCCCCACCACCATCGAGCTATCTTTTTTGCTTTTTACGGCGCTGGCGGGGTGCTCGTGCATTTCAATCACCTCACTGGCATGAACAATGGGCAATGTAAGACCGGCGGTATTGTGTTTTACCAATAATGGGCGAATTTGATCTTGTTTACCTACCAAAACCACTTCATAACCAAACTCGCGGGCGGTCATGACGGCGGCTTCGACATTGGGTTCTGGGCCAAAATCTCCGCCCATTGCGTCTAATACGATTTTCATAGAGATTAAAGATTGCTAAGTGCAAAGTGGAAAGTATAAAGTGGGAAGTGCTAAGTGCTAAGTATTGAAGGCTATTCTACTTTTTACTTTTTACTTTGCACTTTGCACTTTCCACTTCAAGAGTTAGTTGCGTGAAAAGATACCAATTTCTTCAGCGGGGGGCACTGCCCTCGCCATGAGGCCGAGGGTAAAAATTTCTTCTTGCAAAATACGCTGTTCAAATTCGAGTATATCGCCAATATTTTCGATGTTTAATATTTGTTGTTTGTCTTCTAATGGCACTTGTAATACGATGGCTGTCAGCACCGCCAACTCGCTGCTGTTGCGTGGCAAGTCATCAAATTGAAATTCTAGATCGTTTACTTGTGCCAATAATTTTAAATAAATCTTTAAGCGACGCAATGCGTCACGTTTGTCTTCGCGGTTAAGTTTAATATTTTTTTTAAATGGAAACAAGAAGCCATTTCCCAATAAATAATCATCATCACCCACGCGCACATCTTTCAAACGAAATCGTTCAGTGCCTACACATAAGATGTCAAGGCGACCGTCTGGCAATTTTTTGACCTGCGTAATTTTGGCCAAAGTGCCGACAATAGACGGTTCACCGGTGTCTTCATCGGCCAAAACCACCCCAAATGGCTCTTTTTCGGCGATGCAATGCGCTATCATGGCGCGGTAACGCGGCTCAAAAATATGCAATGGTAGCGTTTGCCCCGGAAACAACACCACATTTAATGGAAACAGAGGCAAATCAACTAAGCCCGATTTCGTTTTCATGTCAAAGCGATTGTACACAATTTGGCGAGCATCTTTACAAGCTTGAAGTCAGAAGTTTTCGCCGATTTAACTATAGCCCTCGCCAAGCTAATCTTGGCGAGGGCTATAGTTAAATCGGCATATCGTATTTTTAGAAAAGATTTGTCTTGATAATGATGTTACGCCAAAACCCGCATCATGAGCATGAGGCTAACCCCACCGATGACCGACGACAAGAAATTGACCCAATCGTTATTCATCCAGCGCCATCCCCGCACAAAACGGTTTGGCTCACCATTGGCTTCAAATGGGCGCTCGGTTTCTTTGCCGCGCTGTGGGCTGTAATAAATGGCCTGCAACGTCGCCCCCAACACACTATCGCTCAGCGCCCCAACAAACCCCGCAAGGGCCGTCAGGGCTGGCACAGCCAAGCTATAAAACGGAATACCCGACGATTGCACCAAACGCGTGCTGCCAATCATCGATAAAACGAACATCAGCCCAAAGGTAAACACAATTAGACACAGGCCAATGAAGGCCGCGCCGCAAAACGATACGACTGTGCCCAACGGCGTTACCCCGCCCGATGTGCCAATCGGCACCACCTGACTTAGCCGCGTAATAAGGCGGGGTGGGGTGGGGCTGAGGGTTCCAAGCTCGGTGGCCCACGTGTCGGCATTCACGGTGGCTAATGCGCCCAGCAATAGCAGCCACCACGTCGGGTCGTGTAGCGCCATCATGACCGCGCAAAAAGCCGCAAACCCACCATTTGCCAAGGTTTGTCCAAAATCGCGTTGGCTGGTTTTGTCAAACAACTCACCGGCTTGGCGTTTGCGCAATTCGCCTTTTTTATAATGGCTAAGCGCCGACGATGACACGAAAAAGGCGATTAATAACAAGCCCGATAGCAACCCAGCAAAGCCAAAAATCAGTGTGCCGGTCAGCATGGCCCCAGCCACCCCACTGCGCGAAAGCGATTTGCGTCGCCATGCCAACCACCCGATCCCAAAACTTAACCCAAAGCCAAAAAGCAAACGATAGGTTACATCATTCATAGGTTTGCCCATGATACACTCACAGGGCAATGACCTCGTCTCCATCCTTCATTGCCGGGGTTGTGCTGACCAAAAACGAAGCACGCCATATTCAAGACTGTGTGGCCTCGTTGGCTTGGTGTGATCTTTGTTTGGTGTGGGATTCATTTAGCAGCGACCGCACCTGTGCGCTGGCCCAAAACGCTGGCGCAACCGTCATTCAACACTCCTTCGAGCATTATGCCCAACAGCGTAATGCCGCATTGGCATGGGTGAAACAATATGTTGAAACGCTGGGTCGCGCCGCCCCTCATGCGTGGGTGTTTTTTTTAGATGCCGATGAACGCTGCCCAAGCGCATTGGCACAGGAATTGCGCACCGTCGCCCAAACCGACCAACACGCGGTATGGTCGGTGCCGCGTGACAATTATTTGTTTGGCAATGTCACACGCGGCGGCGGTTGGTATCCTGACTATCAGGCCCGCTTATTTTTGCTGGGGCGCTCTGGCTACGACCTGCATCGCATGGTGCATGAGGTGGCGCAATTTGAGGGTGAAATGGGCTATTTGAGCCAAACCTTAACCCATTACAACTATGACAACGTGGCGCAATTTCATGAAAAACAGCGCCGTTATACCGCCTATGAAGCGGGTATTTTGTTTAAGCGTGGGGTGCGGCCCAAACCGCAAAATTTTATTTTGCAGCCGCTACGTGAATTTCGTCGGCGTTTTATTCAGCTAAAAGGCTATGTTGATGGCTGGCACGGCTGCCATTTGGCCTTGCTCATGGCCTATTACAACTTTGACATGTATCGTCGTTTGCGGCAAATGTGGCGCAAAAATGGATGAATGTAAAATGATGGCAACATGAGCAAAATAGATACCTCTGCCCACTACCTTACGACCCACGAATGGATTCGCCCGGCCAACGATGGCAGCGATGAATATATTTGCGGCATTAGCGATCATGCCCAAGAAGCCATGAGCGACATTGCGTTTGTTGGCTTGCCCCGTGTTGGTGCTATCTTAGAAGCTGGCGCTGAGTTTGGCACGGTTGAATCGGTTAAAGCCGTCTCAGAGGTTTATGTTCCTTTGGGTGGCACGATTACAGCGGTCAATAGCGCCTTAGAGAATGACCCAAGCATCTTGAATTCTGACCCCTATGGCGAGGGTTGGCTCATTCGGCTCAAGCTCGCCTCAGCTCCAGACTTTAGCCGCTTGCTGAATGCAGACCAATATGCGGACTTCTTGAAGGCCGAAGAGCATTAGGCCTAATGTGCCATTAACTGATGTTCTCGCACCCGCCGTCGTAGAGACGCGCCGGTGGCGCGTCTTCTTTGTTGCGGCAAAAAATAGACGCGCCACCGGTTAAATTTGTAAAAGTCAATGAGCAAAATAACACAAGTCGGATGATATCGCATTAAGTCGTTGTTGGGGCGTGGTGGCATGGCCGAGGTGTATTTGGCGCACGACCCGCAATTTAACCGCGATGTGGCGGTTAAGCTGATCACGGCGGTCTCGGCCTTTGATACCGATTCACGCGCCCGCTTTGCGCGTGAGGCGCGGGTGATTGCCTCGCTCGAACACATTGCCATTTTGCCGGTGTATGACATGGGCGAGCAAGACGGTCAGCCCTATTTGGTGATGCGCTATGTGACCGGCGGCAGTATGGACCAGCGGTTGACCAAAGGCAGCCGCTATCGCCTCGATGAGATTGCCGCGATTCTGCCGGGTTTGGCTTCGGCGCTCGATTATGCCCACAGCCGAGGCATTGTGCATCGCGATTTAAAACCGGCCAACATTTTGTTTGCCGCCGAGGGCCAAGCCTTGCTAGCCGATTTTGGCTTGGCCAAAGATTTACAGGCCACCCTGATGTTGTCGTCGGTGGGCGCGGTGATGGGCACCCCCGCCTATATGAGTCCCGAGCAAATTCGCGCCTTGCCGAATGTGCCGCTGGATGGGCGTAGTGATGTTTATTCGCTAGGGGCCACCTTGTTTCATGCGCTTAGTGGGCGGATGCCATTTGAGGCCGATTCGATGTTTGAGATGCTCAATGCGCATTTGCGTGAGCCAGTGCCCAATATTTGCCGTCTCAACCCGCGTCTGCCCAGCGGCTTGCAGGCTGTGTTTGAGAAGGCGATGGCGAAAGACCCGGCCCAGCGCTATGCCACAGCCCGCGCCTTGAATGAGGCTTTGCAGACCGCAACACAGCCTGCGCTAAGGGCGAAGGCGCGGGGGATGCCGGTTGCGTCACCGCTGATGCCGGTTGCTAGGCCGTTTTACCGCCGTCGGGCGATATTGTTGAGTGGCGGCGGTTTGGTGTTGTTGGGGGTAGGGGCGACTTTGTTGCGGTTGTTTGTTGCTGCGCTTGCGCCAACCCCAACGCCTGAAATTATCGAGGTATTTGGGTCTTTACCCACACGCCCAGCCCAAATTGTTTATGAAGTAAAAGAAGGCGATGTGTGCGGCAAAATAGCTAGCGACAATGGCATCCCCGTATCACAACTTATTCAACAAAATAAGCTTGATGTGGCCTGCACAATTAAATCAGGACAAAAATTAACGATCGTGTTTGCCACAGCGACCCTATTTGTGACCGCCGCGCCAATTGTGGCGCGTACGCCTACCCCCGTTGGGGTATATGGCGCACCCCAATTACTCGCCCCGACCAATAATAGTGTGCTTACCAACACTCAAACGACCATTACCTTAGAATGGTTGACAGTTGGTTTATTGCGTCCAGATGAATGGTATGTGGTGCAGGTGCAACCTTTGAATGCGATTGACGTGCCGATTTTTGAGACCAAGGCTTCGTCGATCAAGTTGACTGAAGCCTTGCTG
>CAZLOF010000256.1:0-6916 GCA_964560745.1 uncultured Thermoflexus sp. | reverse complement strand
GGGGTAAGCAACATAAGTGCAAAGTGGAAAGTGGAAAGTGCTAAGTAGAAAGTGCTAAGTCCTAAGTAATCGCTCCCCACTTAGCACTTAGCACTTTCCACTTTTCACTTTCTACTGAGTCATTTGTTCACTAACTTGCCATAGGCGTTGGGCGTTGGCAAGATCGGTGGCTTGGGCAGAGGGTTTGGCAATTTTTTTATCGGCAAAATATTGCCCAGTTACGCCTTCAACATCGGGTGATGAAGCCAGATAAATGCTGGTCTCGGCCCCTTTTTCGGGCGAGATGGCAAATGGGCGAATGATCTTGAAGATAAAGGTTAAGATGCCGCTGTTGCCTTGCCCAAAACCCGTGGCTACAAAGCCCGGGTGTAGCGCATTTGACGTTACTGGCGTATTGGCTTGTTGCATACGGCGAGCAAGTTCGTTGCTAAATAGGATATTGGCTAATTTTGATTGGGCATATGCGCCAAACCCGCGATAGCGTTTGCTGCTGTTGAGGTCAGCAAAGTCAATTTTGCCGCCACTGTGCGCCAACGACGAAACATTAACCACCCGCGCCTTTTGGCTAGCGCTGCCGCTGGCAATAAGCAGGTCAAGCAATTCATGAGTGAGCAAAAAATAATTGAGGTGGTTGAGCGCAAAGGTCATTTCGTAGCCATCGGCGCTGACTTGCCGCGCATTAAATAACGCCCCGGCGTTATTTACCAGCACATGCAATTGCTTATATTTGCTACGAAAGGTTTGTGCGGCAGCCCGCACTTGCGCCATCGATGATAAATCGGCCACGATATAGTCGATTTGCGCGTTGCCAGATTCTCGGCGAATTTCTTCTTGGGTCTCTTGGGTTTTTTGGGCATTGCGCCCAATAATGACCACCGTTGCGCCTTGTTTGGCCAACGCCATTGCCGTAATTTTGCCGATGCCGTTGGTGGCGCCGGTCACTAAACATATTTTGCCTTGCATTCAGTCAATCATAAACGAGGTTTATGAATTTACGATTTTGGATTTATGATGAGGTAGTTGCAAAATCGTAAATCCAAAATCCAAGAGTTGGTATAAAAGCTATTTTTATCAATACAAAAACTTCTCACAAAGAATACAAAGAAGGTATTTTTATAAACCCTTTGTGTTTTTTGTGAGCTTCGGGAAAGACAAATTGCAGCGTTTTTATACAACCGCTAAAATCTAAAATCGACCAAATGTCATTTATTCTGTGCGAAAACCTTGTCAAAGTATATAAAGTGGCTAACCTTGAGGTGCTGGCCTTGCAGGGGCTTGATTTGCAGGTGCAAGCGGGTGAAATGGTGGGCATGATTGGGTCGAGTGGCAGTGGCAAATCGACCCTGTTGAGTATTTTAGGTGGGCTAGACCGGCCTAGCGCTGGGCGCTGTATGGTGAATGGCAAAGATTTGCTCAAGATCAGCGACCGCGAATTAACCCGTTATCGGCGTGAGCAAGTAGGATTTGTGTGGCAACAAGGCGCACGCAATTTGGTGCATTATCTCAGCGCTTTACATAATATAGAATTGCCGATGATGTTGGCTGGCAAAAGCGGCAGCGCTACGCGCAAACGCGCCCTCGATTTGCTCGATACAGTGGGGTTGAGCCAACGCAAAGATCATAAAATGTCGGCGTTGTCGGGTGGTGAGCAACAACGGGTTGCCATTGCGGTGGCGCTAGCCAATGCCCCACCGCTGTTGTTGGCCGACGAACCAACCGGTGAGCTTGACACACGCACCGCGCAAGCCATTTATCAGGCCTTGCGAGATATTCGTGAACGCTTTGGGGTCACCATCCTCATCGTCAGCCACGATCGTAATATTGCACTGCATGTTGATCGGGTGGTGGGTATTCAAGATGGCAAAGTGGCAACCGAAACCACCGCCGCCATGCAAGGCGAGGCCAACTTGATGTTGGATTCGGCTGGGCGTTTGCAAATTCCCAAGGCCTTGCGCGAAAAATATGGCATTGGGGCCAAAGTGACCTTAGAACAAACCAATGACGGACTGGTGATTAAAAAGCTTTGAGGTATAAAAATGTCGTTTTCGCCGATTTCACAATTCCTCCGCAAGCGTCGCTTGTGGAGGAATTGTGAAATCGGCATTTTGTTTATTCCGGTGCGATAATCCCCTCGATAATGTCACGTTTTCCTGCACTCCGATCCCGCGAATTTCGTATTTTTTTATTAGGGCAACTCATTTCACTGATTGGCACATGGATGCAAACCACAGTGCAGCCTTATTTAGCCTATCGCATCACCAACCAGCCTTTTTATTTGGGCTTAATCGGCTTTGCCACTGCTGTGCCAACCCTGTTTTTTACATTGCCAGCCGGTGTATGGATTGAACGCATGGAACGACGCAAAATTGTCATTGCGATGCAAGCCGTGATGATGTTGCAGGCCTTTTTATTGGCAATTTTGACGCTGACAGGGCGCATTCAAATTTGGCATTTGTTTGTGCTGGCGTTGATTTTAGGCACAGCCAACGCCATCGAGATACCAGCACGCCAAGCCATGATGTCGGAATTGGTTGGCAAAGAGGGGCTTGCCAGCGCCATCGGTCTGCAAAGCACAGTTTTTAATACAGCACGGGTGCTGGGGCCATCTTTGGCAGCCCCGTTTATCGTGTTGTTGCACGACTCAAATGGCGAAGGTTGGGCGTTTTTTGCCAATGGCATCAGCTTCTTATTTGTCATCGCAGGCTTGCTATTCATTCACCCCAAATTTGTAATGACCAATAAAAGCCAACGCGGCAATATGTGGCAAGAATTGCGCGAAGGACAACGTTATGTATTACAAAACCCATTAATCGTTTTATTGGTATTTGGCATTACCGTTTTTAGCATTATGGGCTTCCCAAATATTCAGTTAATACCGGCCTTTGCCAAAGATGTGTTGCAACAAATAGGCGATACCGAGGCTGATGTGGCAGCGCGTAACAGTGCTTTGCTCAGCTTACAAGGAGTCGGGGCATTAATTGCGGCCATTACCATCACGTTTTCGGGGCAATCTAAGCGCAAAGGGCTTATTTTGATTGCTGGGCAATTGGTGGCAGGCGGGGCGTTAATTGGCATGGCGCTGTCACGCTCGGTACCCCTTACATTAACCATGATGGCCTTATTTGGCTGGGGCAGCGTCACCGGCTGGGGCATGACCAACACTGTTATTCAGCTCGTCACCCCAGCCGAATTGCGTGGGCGCGTGATTAGCAATATGCTATGGGCTTCGCTTGGTTTAGCACCTTTTGGCAATTTATTGGTCGGGGTGCTGGCACAGCAATATGGGCTAACCACCCCGGTTTTGCTCGGCGGCATTATTTGTTTAATGGTTCCATTACTTATCAATTTCTTCTCGCCGCGCATCCGAAATGTGTTGGCCTGATTATCATTATCAGACAAATTTGAAATAAATTGTGGCCAAAATCACTATTTCTAAAGCCGTCATAAGGTTTAGGGCTTATGCTATAGCCCAATTATGACCACATTAACCCCAAACCGCCCGGCCACCGCCCCGCCCGGCCCTACCGGTTTGGCGAATGCCATTCGCCACATGTCTGAACTGCGCCAAGATATTTCGGGTTTGGCGGCACGGTTGGGGCGCGAATATGGCCCAATCGTGTCATTTCAATTTGGCCCAATTCCGATGTATGCAGTGACAGCGCCAGAGACCATGTATGAGGTATTGGTTGAACAAGCCGCCAAATTTCACAAAACCGCGCTCACCAAACGGGTGCTTGGGCCATCGTTGGGCAATGGATTGTTGGTGAGTGATGGCGAATTTTGGCGGCGGCAGCGGCGGCTGGCCCAACCTGCCTTTCACATCAAACGTATCGAAGGCTATGCCGAGACGATGGTGCAATTTACGCAACAGATGTTGGCTGGCTGGCGCAGCGGCGAAATGCGCGAGATCGATGACGATATGATGAAGCTGACCTTGGCGATTGTGACCAAAACCCTATTTGGCACCGAGCTGAGCGCCAGCGATGCGCATGATATCGGCAAAGCCGTCGTCATTGGGCAAGAAAATAGTGACCTGATGTTCAAGTCGGTCTTTACGTTGCCGTCATGGGTGCCTACCGCCCGCAACAAACGCGGCACATGGGCCGTGCAAACCTTTCAAAATGTGGTTATGCGTGTTATTGCCGAGCGCCGCGCCAGCAAAGAAGACAAAGGCGATTTGCTCTCGATGTTATTGTTGGCGAGCGAGAGCGACAGCGCCGATGGCGTGCCAGTTGGCGCAACATCGGGGATGACCGACCAACAAGCCCGCGACGAGGCTATAACACTGATGTTGGCGGGCCACGAGACGACCTCGAATACGTTGACTTGGGCGTGGTATTCATTGTCTCAGCACCCTGAAATCGAGGCCAAGCTACATGCGGAATTGCGCCAAGTGTTGGCGGGCCGTGCGCCCACCTTGGCCGATCTGGCCCAATTGCCTTATACCGATGCCATCATCAAAGAAATTTTGCGTTTGTATCCGGCGGCATATATTACGACCCGTGAGCCAATTGAAGATGTGGTGATTGGCGGGCATACGCTCAAGGCGCGTCATGCGGTATTGGTGCCGATTTATGCCTTACACCACGACCCGCGCTATTACGAACAACCCGAGGCATTTCGGCCCGACCGTTGGTTGGAAAATGGCGGCGCATTAGAGAAAAGCTTGCCCAAAGGCGCGTATTTGCCATTTGGAATGGGGCCACGTGTTTGCATTGGCAATATGTTTGCCTCGATGGAAGCCCGCCTATTGCTTGCAACCATTGCCCAGCGCTGGCAACTACGCCTCGCCCCCGATCAACGGGTCGAGATTGACCCCTTAGTCACCCTCTGCCCGAAATATGGCATGAAGATGGAAGCCGTGAGCCGTGAGCTTTGAGCCGTGAGCTTTGAGCCATGAGCTTGAACATTTAGGTAACGAGTCATGAGTCACGAGTCATAATTCACAATTTGCGGCACATAGCTCAAGGCTCACATCTCAAGGCTCATGGCTCAAAGCTTCCCCCCTTATGAACCCAATTTTGCTTTACGACGGCGTATGCGGGCTGTGCAACTGGGCGGTGCAATTTGTCATTCGCCACGATGTAGATGGGCAGTTTCGCTTTGCGGCTTTACAGTCTGAATTTGCCCAGCAATTGATGTTGCAACATGGGCTAACCCCATTAGCAAATGTGGCTCCCGATTCGGTGCTGCTGATTGCAGATGGGATGGTTTATCAACGTTCAGCCGCCGCCTTTCAAGTGCTGCGGCGGCTGAGGCAGCCTTATCGCGCCCTTGCTCTATTGCACGTGTTGCCACGCCGCCTGACCGATTGGGGCTATGACCTCATCGCCCGTTATCGCTATCGTTTGTTTGGCCGCAGCGATGCCTGCATGGTGTTGCAAAGTAGCAGAGTGGCAAAGTAGCAGATTGCAGAATTGCAGGTTGCCACTTGCCACTTTGCCACTTGCCCCCTGCCCCCTGCTACTCTGCCCCCTCTGCCCCCAAATACCGCAATGCCGCCAAAACATACATACGCACCGAGGTTTTAATCTCGTCAATGCTCACCCATTCGTCAATATGATGCGGGATATAAATGTCGCCCGGCCCACAGGTGACGATAGGAATGCCCTTGCGTGCATTCAAAATTGTGCCATCGGTGCTGCCCGGCACCCCGCCATAAATCGGCGGCTGAGCGGTTAAATCGCTATAAGCCGAGGCCAAAGTTGTCACCACTGGGTGTTCGCGGTCGGTTTTGGTGGCATGACGCACCTCGATCACCTGAAAATCGTAACTGAGACGCGGGTCAACGGCACAAGCCCCCGCTACCATCTTCTCAAGCTGCGCCGCAATCCAATCGGGGTCTTGGCCGGGGATGAGGCGTATGTCGAGTGTGCATTCGCTGGCAGCAGGCATGACGTTGTTTTGCGGCTCACCCGCATTGCGCACCGGCGACATCAAAATAGTGGGCGTGATGGAAGGCTGACCGAGAAACGCCGAGCGCGGATTGCGCACAATTTCGCGTTCTTCGAGCGCCTGCGCCATTGTCAAAAACCGCGCCATGGGGTAGGCCGTATTCACCCCCGTCAGCGGCATGGCCCCGTGCGACATGATGCCGCGGATCACGACCTTGACCCACATCACGCCTTTTTGCTCGATGCACAGATGATTTTCTTCTGGCTCGCACACAATACAGGCCGTCACACGATCGGCCCAACCGCGATCCACAAAATCTTTAATACCGATCATGCGACCTTCTTCATCGCACACAATGCCCAACACAATATCGCCATTCAGCCGCACCCCACTTTGGGCAATGGCCTTGGTCGCCATCAACGCACAACACACCCCAGCCTTCATATCATTGGCCCCGCGCCCATAAATGCGCCCATTGCGAATGGTGGCGCTAAAGGGTGGGTCTGTCCATTTGCGCGGGTCGCCCTCGGTCACGACATCGGTGTGGCCTTCAAACATCAGCAATTTGCGCCCTCCCCAAAAGTGGGGGGGCGCGCGTAAATCGTCAATCATAAATTCGGCTTGGGTCGAATAGGCCGCGATGACGTTGGGGCGTGCGGGTTGCACAAATTCAAAGACGGTCGGCAAACCAATCTCGTGGCAACGCTGTTGCACCCAGCGGGCGGCAGGTTCTTCGCCTGTGCCCAATTCGGGCTTCCAGACGCTGGGGATGCGCGTCAGGTCTTGAATCCATTGGATGAGTTGGTCGTCGTCGATTAAATTTAGGGCGGATTGTTCGAGCGGAGTGATCATAGGGTGATTTTACAAGCTTTGTGGGGTTTTGACGTTGTCAAGGTTTTGCGGCAACTTACGCAGACCAATCCATAAAATAAAATGACGGATGTAGACGAGTCGGTGGCACGTCTCTCTATATCAGCCTCTATCTATGATCGGTAAAATTCTTAAATTATCGAGATTACTC
>CAZLOF010000255.1:0-6939 GCA_964560745.1 uncultured Thermoflexus sp. | reverse complement strand
ACATCGACCCCAGCCGCCGCGCCGAAACATTATCTTTGGCTGAATGGGAACGCCTGTGTCGCCAACAATCGCCCAATATAAAACAGGTTCAACCACCACCCATATAGGCTTAAGCCGCTTCGACGTGGCGCTTGAAGCTATCCAAAATGGCTTGCCAGCCAGCACGTTGCATGTCGGCTGGGTAAACAGTTTCAGGGTCGAAGACAACCGTGATGTTGGTGCCGTTGTCGGCTTCGGCAAATGCAATCTGTGCAATACGATCACCAAAAGAATACTCGATTAGCTCATTCGTCACGACTTTAGTATAGGTTCCGGCAAAATCAAAACCCTCACTGCCATCCTTCGCTTCCATACGCGAGCAAAACTCGCCGCCCGGGCGCAAATCTACGGTGGCGTTGGTAGTGTGCCAGTCATCCGATGCAGCATTCCATTTGATGATATCGGCGGGGGTGGTATATGCCCGCCAAACTTCTGCTACCGGCGCAGCGATACTGGCTTGAACTGTAATTTTTGTCATATCTCTCCTTTTTAATCGTTGTAATTTAAATCCAGACAACACTCTTGTCGTGTGTATTTGGCTATGAATCCATAGATAAGGCTATTCTAGCGACAATGGCGAAAAAAGTCTTGTATGAAAACGACACACTACGAGATCGAAAGCGGAAGTCGCCGCGTGGGGGATTGCAATTGGGCTGGGGTTTGCCCAATCAACCGGCAAATCAATCGGGTGAAGTGGGCTTGATCATAAAAACCCAAGTCAAATGCGACATCGGCAATGCTGTGCCCCAACACCAATCGTCGGGCTGCCATTTGAGCACGTTCGATTTGCCGCAAGGCAGTGGGTGACAAACCCGTAATATTGACAAATCGGCGCTGAACCGAGCGCAAGGTGAGCGGCGTGTCGCCTTGCGCCAGCACTTCGCGCACAATCGGGTCAAGCCGAATAAGATCAGCACGAATGAGGCGATCAGCGAAAACATCGAGGTTCTCCAAGGTTGGAAATTCCCATACTGAACCGTGTAGCCAAAAACCGTTGGTTGCATTTGGCAAAACAATTTGGTCATCTACCAATGTTGCTACTTGCTTAACAATGGGGCAATACGCGCCAACTGGCAAGCGCACCCCCAACCACTCGCCATCTGGCGGGCAATCAGCCAGCGTGGGCTTGGTTTCGGGTCCACGCAAAGTGACATAGCGCTGACCATCATGCACCGAAAATACCAATTCCCAGTGACCTTGTGCCACCGACATAAATGCGCCACCCGCGCTGCTGCGGCTATGCCATAACTGGCCAATATAAGGCGATTTGGTCAAACGGCTCGATAATTCAAACACCATAAATCATGTAAGTGACGCTAATGATCAATCCCACTATTTTAAAAGCCGCAGTTTCTTCTCATCAGAATTTATCGCGCAACACCCTCACCAACCAGCTTAAACCTCTGTACACCAGCAATCGCATTGCATAAAATAGAGGCGCGACATGTCACGCCTCTACCACCTATGTTAAAACGTAACGCTGGCTTTGGCATAATGCTTCACCGCATCGCGGTCAAGCTCAACCCCAATGCCGGGGCCTGATGGAATGGGCAACGTGCCATTCTTGTAATCCCAATCCATTGTCACCAAAGTATGCTCACGAATGAGCGCACTTTGCAAGTCTGATGCCATAGTGCAAGAACGCGCTGCCGCAATGACATGTAAATGCAAAGCCTGCCATACGCCTGTCTCGAGTGATGAGCCATGCCAACAGCTATAACCCGCCACCTCAACCGCGTGCGCCAAGGTTAAAAACTCGGTGATGCCGCCGCTACAATTAAAGTTGTCAGCATACTTGTCTTGAATGGCGCGGCGCAGCACCTCCATCCCACGCGTATGCAATACCAACGGTATCGCCACCACTTGCCGCACCCGTTGCCACATTTCAGGTTGATCCCATGGGAATGGATCTTCGATACGCATATTTTCGGCATAAGGCTCAAGCTGTTTTAACATATGCAAGGCATCGTGAGGGCTAAGCCATTGCCACATCGGGTCGATGGTGATGCTGAAATCATGCCCACCCGCCGCCTTGATCGCCTTCACCTGCTCAACCGTCGGGTCACCAATCTTCGATTTGGTTTTGATGCCTTTAAAGCCCAACTCACGCGCCCGCGTCACAATGCGCGTTAGGTCTTTGGGCAATTGCCGCCCACACCAATAATCAACCGCTATGCGTTCGCGCACTGGCCCGCCCAACAGATCAACCACACGGCAGCCGAGGCGTTTGCCCATCCAGTCATATAGCATCATTTCAAAGGCATACATGGCAGGCGAGGGTGAATCCCACAAAGCGGGCGGATGGCTGCGCAATAGCCCCCATTGCAAACCATTGCGCCAATTGGCGGGCAACACACTTAAATCTAAACCGCGCAACTCTAGCCCAATCAGTTGTTGCAGCCACGGCGACACCTCTTTTAATGATGGCCCACGATGAATTTCGCCCAGCGCCGTGATGCCGTCGCTGATATGAAATTCGAGCAACACAATTGGCTTTGCGTCCCAATCATCGGCAAACAAACCGAGTTCGGGGCTATTCACTGCGCCTTTTTTGCCCGGCACATACACTTCGTGGGTGGTAATGGATTGAATTTTTGGATTTGTAGACATAAAAAGTTGATTAGTTGAATGGTTGATTGGTTGATTAAAGAGTTAAATGGTCGATTAGTAACTCACAAGTCACAAGTCACAAACCAACTAATCAACCATTCAACTAACCAACCACCCAACTAACTTGACAACAATAAAATCGCCATTACACTACATTTTAATATCTAAAATTTCAGAGGTCATATGCAAAATATCTTAATTGCCGAAATCAAACAAGAAATATCGACATTCAACCCTGTGCCTTCGACCGAACATGATTTTGTCACCCATTTTGGCGATGAGATCGTGCGCGTGCATCGCGGCTTAAACTCTGAGATGGCTGGCGCGCTCGATGTCTTTAACCGACGTGACGACATCGCACTTAAACCAACCTACAGCGCTCGTGCCATTACGAGCGCTGGGGTGCTAACGGCGAGGGGTTGGCAACAGTTATCGAGTGATTTTTTAAGCACGATTCAAGCCGCAGCAAACGCCGCACCCATTCATGGCGTGTATTTCTCGATGCATGGCGCAATGTCGGCAGAGGGCGAACTTGACCCCGAAGGCTATTTGCTAGCCCAAACCCGCGCCATTTTAGGCCAGCGTGTACCAATTGTGGTGTCGCTTGACTTGCACGGCATCTTAACCGACCGTATGCTCGAACACAGTGACGCGGTCGTGCCATATCACACCTACCCACACACCGATTTTTACCCCACCGGCGCACGCGCAGCACGGCTATTATTGCGCATTTTAGATGGCGAGGTCAAACCTGTCACGGCCCGCGTCGCCATTCCGGCATTGGTACGCGGCGATGAACTCATCACCGCCAGCGGCTTATTTGGTCGGCAAATCCGCATGGCCGAGGACTTCGAGGCATCGGGCGGCCCCAGCGCCGGTATGTTTATCGGCAACCCATTCACCGATGTGCCCGAGTTGCGCTGTAACAGCGTGGTGGTAAGCAATGACGACCCAGCCGCCGCCGCCCAATTGGCCGAGCACATGGCCACCGATTTTTGGGCCTGCCACGAAAAAATGCAAGTGCCGCTGACGAGCCTAACCGATGCCGCCAAGCTGGCCTGTGAATTGGTGCCCGGCACCACCATTTTGGTCGATGCCGCCGATGCCACTAGTTCGGGGGCATCGGGCGACAGCAACGCCATTTTGGGGGCGTTAATTGCAGCCAATTATGGGGGGCGGGCGCTATTGCCCATTGTCGATGCGCCCGCAGTGCAAGCCGCCTTTGCCGCGGGCATTGGCGCAACTATTCAGGTGACGATCGGGGGGGCGCTCGACAAAAAACGCTATACCCCCATCCAAATGACGCTAAAAGTGAGGCTATTGTCAGATGGCGATTTTGTGAGTGAGAGCGACGGTGCGGTATGGCATGGCGGGTTGACGGCTGTTTTGCAAAATGAACATTACATCATCGTCGCCACCTCACGTGCGGTTAGCCTCTATAACCGCTCGCTTTTTTATGCACATGGCTGTGATCCGGCAAAATACGACTGCGTCATCGTCAAATCGCCGCAATGCGAACGCCATATGTTCCGCGATTGGGCGGCCCGTTATATTGATGTTGATGCGCCCGGCAGCACCAGCGCCAATGTGCGCAGTTTGGGTCATACCATCGCCCAGCGCCCATTGTGGCCGCTCGATGCCGTTGAGCACTTTACGCCAAAGGCACGTATTTTTAGACGGCCTGTTTAGTGCAATAGCGCAGATTCCGAGTTGATGAAATCGGCCTTTCATCATTTAAGAATTTGCGTTATAAGAAATTAACGCATTTATTTCAAAGGTATATATAATAAAATTGAAATGTTTATAAAACTATAATACAACGCAACCTAATTTCGCAATAAATTGTTAAAAACATTGAGTTGCTTCCATAATTAGCAATATCATCTAAGAATTAAAAGTGAATTCAATGCTAAAAATAAAAAACCATCGCATCGGCTGAAAGCAAAAAGCAAAGTCAATGCCATGATTTTGATCAACATTTTTGTCTGTTCGCCTTGTTTTTTAAGAGATGATGTAATTTTTAAGGTAAAGGTAAGATTGAACATGAACACACACATCAAAACACTTAGCCGTTTCGCCATTGCCGTTACAACCGTTATTTCGTTAGGCCCGCTAACAACCTCAGCCGCCTTAGATGTTTTACCTCCTGAAGGTGGTTTAGCGCGGCTTGTCGTCCCCTCGGGCAATGCCAAAGTGATCCCCGGGCATTACATTGTCGTTTACAAAGATGATGTCACACCGACTGAGGGAAACCGTCATACAGATCGGGTGCGTGGCGAGCGTGGCGCACGTATCAAACATGTTTATGAAAATGCGTTGAAGGGTTTTGCCGCCGAGCTTAGCGATGCATCTATCAATTCATTACGCGCAAACCCCAAGGTCGCCTATATTGAACAAGAACAAGAATTTACCACCGACGATATCGATGGTGTAGAGGCGCTTGATGTCGCGCAAAACGGGGCGACATGGGGTTTAGATCGAATTGACCAGAAAAACTTACCACTCAACACCATTTTTAATTACACCCGCACCGGCAAAGGGGTAAATGCCTATATTATCGATACTGGCATTTTACAAACACACACCGAATTTGGGGGCCGTGCGGTGAAAGGGTTTGATGCAGTAACAAGCGGCGGGACAGCCAATGATTGCAATGGGCATGGAACCCATGTCGCTGGCACGATTGGCAGCAAAACCTATGGTGTCGCAAAAGAAGCCAAACTCTTTGCCGTGCGAGTGTTAGATTGCAATGGCAGTGGCAGCACATCGGGTGTCATTGCTGGGATTGATTGGGTGCGCAAAAATGCAGTTAAACCTGCGGTCGCCAATATGAGCTTGGGCGGCGGGGCTTCGACAGCCTTAGACAATGCAGTTGTCGCCGCAATCAATGCTGGTATCACATTTGCAATTGCAGGCGGCAACAGCAATGCCAATGCATGTAGCTATTCACCGGCACGGGTCACTGCGGCCATTACCGTTGGGGCAACCACCAGCACCGATGTGCGGGCAAGCTATTCAAATTATGGCTCTTGTTTGGATATTTTTGCACCTGGCAGCAACATTAAATCAACTTGGAACACCAGCACGACGGCTGTGAATACAATTAGTGGCACATCGATGGCAACACCCCATGTGGCGGGTGCGGCGGCCCTTTATTTGCAAAGCAGCCCTACTGCGTCACCTTCAACTGTGCGCAATGCTTTGGTAAATGCGGCAACCCTCAATAAAGTAATTGGCCCCGGCACTGGCTCTCCGAATGTGTTATTGTGCGCCAATGCTCCAAGTGCGTGTCAATAGCCTAAACCATTTGTAATGTATCGCCGAGGGTGCTATTGCGAGCAAAATGAGTCTTTTTGTTCGCAATAGCACCTTCGGCTTTTTTCGAGCTTGTTCCTAAAACAATTTTTGCCGGAATCAGTATGGCAGCTTGTTTAGGTTGGACGCAGCCTAACCTAAACAAGCTGCCATACTAATTCCGGCGTTACGATACACGTTTAAGCTTTGTCACCAACGGCAAATAATTTAATTTCACTTGAACCTCACTTAATAATTGTGAATTCCAAGGACACCAAACACAATTGGGCAGTGCAGCGTTACATATATCGCTCAAATTTTCTTCGACCCAAGTAGGATCAGCATCACACACCTCGGTCGCTAACTCAAAAAAATTGATGGATGTTGGATCAAGCTGATAATGCCAAGGTGGGTTATAAGCAGCCGCCGTTTTGATGATTTTGCCCATCACCGATTTGGTTGGCTGGCCCGTCTTAAGCATATTTCGCGCCTCTTGAATTCGATCAACATCGGCCAATTTAATCATCATTGTGACCTCATTGGTTGGAAACCCTACTCTAAAATAAGCTACCTCATCAACTTGAGACACAATCGGGTAAACAGATGAAGCAATCGCGGTATTTTGAGTCAATAAAAGGAGAACCGATAGAAACAGAATAAATCGTTGCCGCATAATCAACTGAGTATATGTTCAAAACGATTCATTGCTATCTCTTGTCATCGTTCCTAATTAAAATCGAATGCGCGAATAAAACTCTGGCGTGCCACGCACCCCCAACGCACGCAACGACACACGATAAAGCGCCCCCGCGTGAATGCCATCGCTATCTTTAATATGCCCACCCGCAGTGGTGACATATAAATCGCTAAAATCATCGCCGCCAAAACAAGCGCTGCTCACTTTTTTGACCGGAAAATAAATGCGCATCAATTCGCGCCCTTGTGGCGAATAGCGAGTGAGACAGTTCCCATCCCAACGGGCGCTCCATACACACC
>CAZLOF010000254.1:0-6960 GCA_964560745.1 uncultured Thermoflexus sp. | reverse complement strand
ACCAATCACCTCACCAGTTGGGATGCCAGCATCTGCCGATAACGCCTTGTGCCCAGCATACGCCGTAACACGATTGGGGGCCGGGTGGCTGGCGACATGGGCAATCACCACTGCCGCTGGTTTGTAATCGAGCTGCGGCAAGATATTGGGGAATGACATATCGGCATAAATCACGGTGCCGGGCGACACCCGATGCACAAAATTGGCCCCGCGAAATGGCGCATAGGTTAGCGCACACGGGTAAGCCGGTGTGCCAGAGGTCACCACTTCGGGCACGCGAATGCCAACGCCATTGATGGCGGCGATCAAAGTCATCAAGCCGTCATAATTTTGGTGAGCCGCAATCGTGCGCTCGGGCATGGCCAGATGCGACAAATGCCCATCATAATAATGAATACCGGCAAATTCAACCCCCGCCTCAATGATGGCTTGGGTCAGCGCCACAATATCACCCACCCGTGCTTGCGGCAAGCCGCTGCGGTTCATGCCCGGGTTCACATCGACATACAGCGCTACCTTGCTGCCCGCCCACGCCTGTAGTTGTGATGGGTGCTCAATGGTGGCACTGACGCGCGTATTCGGAAATTGGGCAGCAATGTCGCAGGTGCGGCGGGCATTCGCCCCCACCAACGAATAGGCCAAATTGGCATCGGGCGCGCCAATTTGGCACAAAGTGAGCAATTCGAGGGTGGTGGCGGCCTTAAATTGCTTCACGCCGTGCTGCATAAAACGCCGCATCGTGCTTGGCAATTTGTTGGTCTTAATATGCGGTCGCCAACGATTGGGGTCGTTGCCACATTCGGCCAAGGTCACTTGAATATTGTGCTCGACAAATTTGGGGTAAATTGCCAAGGCCGGGGTCATAATATTGGCTAAATCAGCATCGGCAATGCGGTAATCGGCAAGTGAAAGGTTCATTTTTTAATTACGAATTACGAATTACGAATTACGAATTCATCGCAAGTAATCTTGCGATTCGTCATTTGTAATTTGTAATTTACTTATCTGACTTGTAAGTCTACAACCAATTCTGGGCGCAATTCTAACCGCCCGTTACGCGCCTCGACCCATTCGCCTTGGGCCGATAACACATCGCCCACACGCAACGTGCGCGAGAAGGGCAAACTGTGCCATAGGTCAAACAACTGTATCGGCACACTGTTGCCCTGATCGTCTTGCAACTCAATGCGGGCCGATTGGGCAGCGCTGCGAATATCACGCACTGTGCCACTAACAGCCAGCCATTGGGCCGGGGCTTCTTTCACCATCGCTGCAATCGGGCGAATCTCAAAGGCCCGTGCCACCGGCAACAATTGAGTGCTAGCAGCCCGCAAAGCCAGCAATTGCTTGCGTCCACGAAATTCGGCTACACTGCCCTCAACGCGCACCCAATCACCCACTTGCACATCGGGCGGGTGACCAAAGGCGGCTGAATTGAGCGGCATGACCAGATCGGCAGTGGCGCTATCTTCGCGTAGCCCAATAATACGCAGGCTATTGCCTGCATCACGGCTGCGGCGCACTTGGGCTACCACGCTCACCACCTCGCCCACGGCTGCGGCATCTAGCGTGCTCAGGTGAATGGGTTTTGCTGATGGGGTTGTAATGCGCAATTCGCCCGGGTCATTGATGGTTAAAGTCGCCTCATCATCTCGAATCCGCAACGTGCCTTCGACCGCCACTTGATCGCCGGGTGCTGGAATAGCTTTGCGGCGCAGCAATTCACCCACCACGGCCCGATACGCCTGCACCCGCATCTCGCCGCCACGATCACGCAATCGAAACGACAAATAGCCATCGGCCTCAGACAAAGTGGGGTGATCGGTTAAAACGCCTTCCAACCGCACATAAGCAAAGTTCATGGCGGGTTGAATGGCTGCCGATGAAATAGTGGTGCGAGGTTTGGCTTGAGAGGCGAGGATGAAGGCGGCGGTGCTGCCAATCGCCAAAAAAATGAGTAATATTTTGGCAACACGCATGGGGAAATTTAAAATTTAGAATTTAAAATGGAAAATTAAAAATTTTTGGCTCCAATTTTTAATTTTCCATTTTAAATTCTAAATTTAACTAATTGTTGGGTGGTGGGACGGGTAAGTCAGCGGTTGCAGTTTTTGCCCATTTGTCGCCTTCTTCAATCAACATAATGGGAATACCGTCTTTAATTGGGTATTTTCGCCCACAAGTTTCGTCGATCAACCAACTATCTTTATAAAAAGTCAGTCGTCCCGGGTCATCGCCGGGTTGGCGAGTTGACCCTGAAACGCAATAGGGGCAACGTAAAATATTGAGAAGCTCTTGGCTGATAGTGTGTGCCATGTATTTTGTCCTTTATAGATTTAAATTTTGCTCATTTTATACCGAGAATGGGTAAAAATAAGGAGAGGCCGATTTCACTATCGCTTGCCAAGCTATGTTTGGCAAGTGATAGTGAAATCGGCAAAAATTCACATTTTTAATGCTTTTGTTAGTATAACTTACGTGCCGCGCAATTGGCGCACCCGCTCGCTCACCACTTGCACCGGGTCGGCAGCATCAAACGAGGCCCGCAACAAGGCGCTGGCAACAATGGCCCCGTCAGCAAAGGTGCCAATCTCGCGCACATGGGCGGCGGTGCTAACACCAAAGCCCACCACCACTGGTTTGCCCTCGGCCTTGGCTTTTACCCGCTCAACATATTCACGCAGGCCTGTGGCGAGGGTGTCACGTGCGCCTGTCACCCCTGTCACCTGCACCACATAGATAAAGCCGCTGGCATATTTAGCAGCCAATTCGAGGCGGGCGGCGGTGCTGGTGGGCGCGGCAAATTGCACCAAAGCCATCTTGTTTTGGGCGCACAACGCCCCCAATTCGCCGCTCTCTTCGGGCGGCAAATCGGGCACAATTAGCCCGTCAACGCCAGCCTTGCGCCAATCTTCAACATAACGTTGTTCGCCATAAGCAATGAGTGGGTTGAGATAGCCCATTGCAAAAAGCGGCACGGTCACGCCTTCGGCCCGCGCTCTGGCGGCAATCTCCATGCCTTTGCGCATCGTAATGCCATTTTCTAAGGCAATTTGCGAGGCTTTTTGCACCACCACGCCATCGGCCAACGGGTCGCTAAAGGGAATACCCAGTTCGATCATGTCGGCACCTGCGGCTGCAATTGCTTTGATGATCTGCACGGACATTTCGACCGTCGGGTAGCCTAAGGTCCAAAACGGCATCAATGCCGGGCGGTGTTCGCTTCGCGCTTTGGCAAAAGCATGGTCAATATCATTCAGGCCCATCAGTTTGGAAATTTTAAATTTTCAATTTTGAATTTTTCGGTAGCTGCCGTTGAAATAAATTAAGGGCGAGGCATCGGGTTGTTGCACTTTGGCGGCCAACACTTGACCAATAAAAATGGTGTGATCGCCCCCCAGATGTCGCTCGACCACTTTGCAATCGAGATACGCCAAGGCATCACTCAGCACCGGCGCACCGGTGGCTGCCACATGATGCGCCAAGCCAGCAAAACGCTCGGTGTCGGGCATACGCCCCGCAAACCGATCTGAGATCGACTGCATGTCTGGCGTTAGAAAATTGACGCAAAAAATGCCGCTGGCATCGATAAGCGGGTGGGTGCGGGTTTTGGTGTTAATACACACAAATACCATCGGTGGGTCTACGGCCAACGACGAAAACGCGGTTGCCGTTAACCCATAAATTAGGCCATCGTGTTTGGTAGTGATGATGGTGACGGTGCTGGCCCAGCGCCGCATCACTTGCTTCATATCATCGGGGGTCATTTTGAATTACGAATTGCGAATTACGAATTACGAATTTCGAATTACGAATTACGAATTACGAAGCACAAGGTTACTTGCTACCCATTCGTAATTTGTAATTCGTAATTCGTAATTTTTATTTAGCCGTGTTTTCGCATAAAACGATACATACGCTCAAGCGCAGTTTCAATTTTTTCATAAGATTGGGCGTAGGCGATACGCACATGATTTGCACCAGAAGCGCCAAAAGCGCTGCCGGGCACCAGGGCCACTTCTTCTTCAGCCAATAAAGTATTCGCAAATACATCACCATTCATGCCACTGGCGCTGACGTCGGGGAAACAATAAAATGCGCCGCGTGGCTCAAAACAGGTCAAGCCCATAGTGTTTAACTCACGAACCAACAATTTGCGCCGCCGATCATATTCACCTACCATGTGCTGCACATGTTCTTCGCCTTGCTCAAGCGCCGCCACCGCCGCAGCTTGGCTCATGGTCGGGGCCGACATGATGATGTATTGATGCACCTTTTTGGCGGCTGCAACCAAGGCCTCTGGCCCACACATATAGCCAATTCGCCAGCCAGTCATGGCGTAATCTTTGCTAAAGCCGCCCAAAAGCACAGTGCGCTCGCGCATACCCGGCAACGATGGCACACACACATGTTGCACGCCATAGACCAGCCGGTCATAGACCTCGTCGCTCACGACAATCAAATCATGTTTTTTTGCCACCTCACCGATGCTGATTAGGTTATCACGGGTATACACCGCACCGGTGGGGTTGCTGGGCGAGCCAATTAAAATGGCTTTGGTTTTAGGTGTAATATACGGCGCAATCACATCACCGCTGGCCTGAAAACCTGTGGCGGCGGTCAAATCGACCGTAACAGGCGTACCGCCCGATAACGCCACCGAAGCCGAATAAGCCACAAAACACGGGGCCGGAATGACCACTTCATCACCCGGGTCACAAATGGCGGTGAATAAATCGGCAAAGGCTTCGCTCACCCCAACCGTCACAAAAATCTCGGTTTCAGGGTCATAGCTCACGCCATAACGCTTGCTAAGGTGGGCGCTAATAGCACGGCGCAGTTGAATGGTGCCAGCATTGCTGGTATAAGCGGTTTCGCCACGCAGCAATGAATCGACCCCCGCCTGCAAAATAGGGCGCGGGGTGACGAAATCTGGCTCCCCAATCGCAAGTGAAATCACCTCGGGGTTGGCAGCGGCGATGTCAAAAAACCTGCGTATGCCCGATGGGGGAATGGCGTTGACACGCTGTGAGATAAAGTTGCGCATTGGGCTATTTTAATCGCAACCGGCACTTCATTACGTACAATCTTGCCATGACAATAATCCCGTTCCCCACCCTCTCACTAAATGAGCGCCTCGCACGGCTTGCCTTGCCGCCTCCAACTGGGCGGCTACCGATTGTGATTGATACCGACCCATATAACGAAATTGACGATCAATTCGCAATCACCTACGCCCTCGGCTCACCCGATCGATTTGAGGTAAAGGCGCTCTATGCCGCGCCATTTGCCAATGAGCGCTCTGGCTATGACGAAGGGCGCGGCATGGAGACGAGTTTTGAAACAGCCCAGACGATATTGGCGAAATTACAGACGCAGGGCGCACCAACCCCGCCGGTTTATCGCGGCAGCGCCCGCTTTGCCAGTTCGCCAACTGACCCATCCGGCTTTCAGGGCGAGGCCATTCACAGCGATGCCACCGAGCACCTCATTCAACTGGCCCGCGCCCAGCCCGATGATGCGCCGCTGTATGTGGTGGCGATTGCGGCCATCACCAATATTGCATCGGCCATTTTGTTGGCCCCCGATATCATTCGCAAAATTATCGTGGTTTGGCTGGGCGGGCATCCGCATAACTATCACGATACCAATGAATTTAATTTGCAACAAGACCCCTTCGCCACCCGTGTCATTTTAGATTGCGGCGTGCCGTTGGTGCTTATTCCGTGTTTTAACGTCACCGAGCATTTGGCCCTAACCACCAATGAGGTGATGACCCGAGTTGCGCCGCACGGCGAAATTGGCGCATATTTGGCGCACGAGTTTGTTAAATATGCCGCCGAGCGTCATGCCGATTCGCGTGCGATTTGGGATATGGGGCCATTTGCTTGGTTGGTGAACCCCGATTGGGTCGAGACGGCGATTATGCCAACCCCCATTTTGGGGACTAGCCCCTTGCAAACCGAAGGTTACTTTGCTCCGCATTTACATAAAAAACGGCAGGCCAACAAAAGCCGCCCCGCGCATTGCGCATGGTCGCTCGACCCACGACGACACGTCATGCGTGAGGTGTTGCGGCTCAATCGCGATGCGATTTTTGCTGATTTTTATCGTAAATTAGTGGGGTTCTCAATAAGCAGTGAGGATTAAAAAAACTGCCGAATTCAAAAAATAAGATGATCGAATCTACATATTCAACACCGAATATATAGATTCGATTATCTTATTTGTAGGATAAGCCTTAGACATTTGGCTACAGTTTATTCGCCAGCTTTTCTGATTGCTTCAAGATCGAGTTTCTTCATTGGAAGAAAAACTTTTGTTACTGCCTCGGCTTTTTGCGGGTCGCGCATCATTTCATCCAAAATCCGTGGTGTTATCTGCCATGTGACTCCGAATTTATCTGTGCACCATCCACACTGCTCAACTTCCGGGACTGCTGAAAGTTTTTCCCAGAAAAAATCAATTTCCTCTTGTGTTTCACATTCTACAATATATGAAGTTGCGCCGTTTAGTTTAAATTGATCAACAGGACCGCCATTGAGAGCCATGAAGCTTATCCCATCTAGCTCGTATTCAGCGGCCATAACAGATCCTTCTGGCCTTCCGGAAACTTCTTCAGATGCCTTAGGATTTTTGGTGATATCTCCAATTTTTGCCTGATGATCACCCGGGGCTGAATTGAAAGTATCGATGTAATATTTTGCCGCCTCTTCTCCATTGTTGTTGGCAAACCAGATGCACGTAATTAGTTTACTCATTTGCCTATTATAACACGCGCAAGAACTTTTGTTCTTTTTTGCCGGAAGTTCTAGGACTGTTCAAAAGTCAGCACTTCTCTTAACCCGTCATCTCTGCGAAAGCGGAGATCCATAACGAGGCTGGTCAAAAATACGCCTGTCTGGTTATAGATTCCTGCTTTCGCGAGAATGACGAGGCGGCTTTTAAACAGCCCTGCGG
>CAZLOF010000253.1:4618-6966 GCA_964560745.1 uncultured Thermoflexus sp. | reverse complement strand
CTGATCACGGATAACTGCCGCACCCGTCTGCAATGTATTACACGTATCTTGATGAAATTTGGACGTGAGAAATTTGTGAAAGCTAAAACGCGAGCTCAAAAAGATGCAGCAGGTGACAATTGAAATAAATAATCATCCATATTCAACCGGGTCACGCCAAACCATTCTGCCAATTTGCCTGCGCTAATTTGCTCAGATTGATATAACCCTAACGCCAAGCGCCGAAAATCGCTTGCGACTTGGACATCAATATCATTCACCCAAGGCGCAGGGATATAAGCGGGTGGAGCCGCGCTGTTAAAGTAGGCCGATTTGTCTGACCAGTTATAAATATTCCAACTGATTAAACGATAAAACAAGGCATCACGCGAGACATAAAACCAATTGGCGAGCGCATCTAGCATTAACGACGAGCGTAATTGTGTGCCATATTGCCGCACTGCCACTTCGATCAACGCGCTGGGCATTACTAATTCAGCTGCAAAGGCATTGGCCTCTTTTTCTTGCGGGTCACGATTTGAGCTAAATTCAGATACGGTGGTTTGTGCGCCGTTGGCTTGCCCCAAATGAAACAAAATATGGGCTAGTTCGTGGGCCAAGGTGAACAATTGGCGGGCTTTACTGTGGGCTTGATTGATAAAAATGACCGTGTATGCCCCACGATACGATGCCCCCGAAATTTCGGGGGGCATATTCCAACGAAAAACAAAGACATTTTGTTCGGCCAACGCTTGAATCAGTTCGTCTAAAGACACCCGTTCATTTAAACGCAAGTGCGTGCGCACTTGTTTGGTCAATTCTGGCAAATAGCTACCGGCATAGTCAAGCCGCAGTGTGAACGGACGCGGCAAAACTTGGGCCAGTTTGTAAGCGCTATCGACATAATGCACTTGTGTCTCAGCCGCCAATAGCGCCGTTTGTGCGGCGTTATTACGTGCGGCGTGGCTTTGGGCGTGAAATTTAAAAGTGGGGCGCACGGTGGCATTCAGCACATAATCGAGCGACACCCCAATCACCCGCGCAAAATCGGCCAATTGTTGCGCCGAAGGTTCGCGATCTCCTTTCTCCCAGCGCGAAATCAGGCTGGTGTCGAGGCTAAGTTTTGTGGCTAAATCAACCTGATTCAACCCCGCACGTTTTCGGAAATCGCGTAATCGCTCGGCTGTGATCATAAAAGGGTATGGTCTTTATTATACATTTTTTTGATTGAAAGTCATGCGTAAATTGGTTTTAAATTGCTTTAAATTAATTTTATTGACAAAACAGCATTATGGATCCCCTATTTTATCCATGTGTCATCTTATTCGATATCAAGTAAAATAAACCCCAACCATGCCAGCCCCCAACCGCACCGAACTTCGCGCATTTATTCTCGAACGATTTAATCGCAACGAGTTTGGCATTTTGTGCAATGATTATGACGGCCATCGTCAAATACTCGAATAAATTATGAAATTCCCCTGATATAATTTTAAAAATTTTTATAAAATTACTTCAGACAAATTTTAATGCTTTTCAAAATCAAGAAATAGCTTAAGCATATAAACGGATATTTCACACCTACCACGCCAAAACAAAATCTTAAGTCAATACTTTCTCCCGTTTGCATTTGTCTGTCTCTGATTACATTTGCAGGCGAACTGGCAAATGTATTTAAGAATAAAACTTTTTTAATCTTTAAATTTATGTCTCTTGAATCCACGCTTGTTGATATTAATGCACGATTGCGCCAAGGAAAATTCCCTAATGAACAGGCGATTTCTCAAGGCATTGTTTTGAGAATCTTTCAAGAACTGGGTTGGGATACATGGGACACAAATACTGTGTGGCCAGAGTATCAAACAGGTGAAGGACGGGTTGATTTTGCGTTGTGTTATCCGCCTTCAAAACCTGCTATTTTTACAGAAGTTAAACAACCGGGTAAAGCTGAAGATGCAGTACGACAAGCTCTCGAATATGCTTTTCATTCAGGTGTTCCTTTTGTTGTTTTGACAGATGGGCGGACTTGGAGTTTTTATCTTCCCGCAGAACAAGGGAGTTATGAAGATCGACGTGTTTATAAACTTGATCTCTATGAAAGACCAACCAATGAAGCCGCTGAAGCTTTGAAACGTTATCTTGCTTTTGAAAACGTTCAATCTGGAGAATGCCTTGAAATTGCCCGGAAAGAATACAGGAGTCGTAATCGACAATTTCAAGCTAAGGCTGCAATCCCAAATGCGTGGCGTGAATTAGTCGAAAAAGGTGACGAAACGCTTGTAGAAATCTTGACAAGTGCAGTGGAATCTAGGGCTGGTATACGCCCTAACCCCGATGATGTAACAGAATTTCTTGAAGGGCTAGGAAAA
>CAZLOF010000253.1:0-4608 GCA_964560745.1 uncultured Thermoflexus sp. | reverse complement strand
TTCTTTAGGGGCGATACCTGTAAAAACTATTCAATTACAGCCAAAAACTATTGCTACACCCAATAACCCTGTAATACAACAGACTAAAATCCTTCCTCAAACTCAAGCTATAACACAACCTTCGACCAATGAAGTATCACGCGGAGGCACGCTTACTTTGCTTGGAAAGTCATTTAATTATCATAATGCTAAAGATGCGATGATTACTATTCTTAGCAAACTTGCTGAAGCAGATCCACAATTTTTAGAACGTTGTTCTCAACACCCTGACGCACAGGGACGCAAACGTCGTTATATTGCGCGTAATACTGAAGAACTCTATCCTGATCGTGAAGATCTCCGTGACCTATATGAAACTTTGCCGGGTGGGTGGCTAATTACAACCAATCTCAACAATCGCCTAAAAATGACCGTTATACGTCTTGCAACCGAGGTAGCTGGATTAAAGTTTGGTAAAGATGTTAATGTGGATCTTTAAATTCTAAGAAGAGCGCAAAGAAGATGCCCAGAAACCAGTAGGTTGCTGGGCACCCCCTCACCCAACCCTCACCCATTCGCCTCCGCCGGCTCAAGCACCCGCGACCGCGCCAAATTGCGATAAAGCTGGTCACGCCCACTCAGGTATTGCGGCGGCCAATCGAGCCCGGCCTCGCCGGTATAACCCAATTGCGCCGCCGCGTGCAGCGTCCAATATGGGTCAGCCAGATGCGGGCGGGCGATGGCGCACAAATCGGCGCGACCCGCCGCGATGACGGTATTGACATGATCTGGCTCGAAGATCGCGCCAACCGCCATCGCCGCCATGCCCACCTCATTGCGAATGCGGTCGGCGAATGGGGTTTGATACAGCCGCCCATACACCGGCTTGGCCTCGCGCGTGGTTTGGCCCGATGAGACATCGATGACATCGCAGCCCGCGGCCTTAAATAGGCGGGCGATCTCAACCGCATCGTCAACCGTATTGCCGCCGGGTGCCCAATCGTGCGCCGAAATCCGCACCGACATGGGTTTATCGGCAGGCCAGACCGCACGCATGGCGGCAAACACCTCTAACGGGTAACGGCAGCGGTTCGCCAAGTTGCCACCATATTCATCTTCGCGGCGATTGGTGAGCGGGCAAATGAAGGCCGACAGCAAATAACCATGGGCGCAATGCAATTCGAGCCAATCGAAGCCACAATTCACCGCCATTTGGGTGGCCCGCACAAAATCGGCTTTTACCGCGTCCATATCGGCGCGGGTCATGGCGCGTGGCACTTGGTTGTTTGGCCCGTAGGCTATGGCGCTGGCGCTGATGAGCGGCCAGTTGCCGCTGGGTAATGGTTCATCAGGTTGATCCCAACCCACTTGGGTGCTGCCTTTTGGCCCGGCGTGACCCAATTGCAGCGCAATTTTGGCGTTGCTGCGGGTATGCACATAATCGACGATGCGTTTCCAGGCAGTTTCGTGTTCGGGCGCATATAGGCCCGCGCACCCGGGTGTAATGCGGGCCTCGGGCGAGACACAGGTCATTTCGCTAAATACCAGCGCGGCCCCGCCGTGCGCCCGGCTGCCAAGATGCACCAAATAATAATCGTCGGGGGTGCCATCCACGCATGAATATTGCGCCATCGGCGACATCACCACGCGGTTTTTCAGCGTCAGCCCGCGCACTTTGAAGGGGGTAAACATGGGCGGCACGGCTTTGGCTGGCAAGCCGCTTTGGGCCGCGATGTGGGTCTCGATCTGTTTGACATAAGCGGCATCACGCTCGCGTAAATTCTCGTGGCTAATGCGTTGGCTGCGGGTGAGCAGGCTATAGGCAAATTGCTCAACATCGAGCGGGGTGTGCAATTTCACGTTTTCAAACCATTCGGTGCTGTTGCGGGCTGCGTTTTGTATTTTTAGCACATCAATTTGGCGAATGGCTTGGTATTTTTCGAGCGCAAGGTTGAGGCGTTCACGCCCGCCCTCACCCAACCCTCTCCCAGAGGGAGAGGGCTTTACCCCCTCTCCCTCTGGGAGAGGGCCGGGGTGAGGGCCTGTGCCAAAGGCCAACTCAATTTGCCGCGCCAACTCAATCGCATCTTCAAAGGCCAATTTTGTGCCGCTGCCGATAGAGAAATGGGCGGTATGGGCTGCATCGCCCATCAACACCACCGGTGACCGCCCATTGTGATGCACCCAATTGTGGCAAATGATGCGCGGGAATTTGATCCACGAGGCCGAGCCGCGCAAGTGGGCGGCGTTTGAGATGAGCGGGTTGCCGTCAAGATAATCGGCAAAAATGCGCTCACAATAGGCAATGCCATCCTCCTTGCTCATTTTGTCGATCCCGGCCTTTAGCCACACGTCTTCGGGTGTTTCGACAATAAAGGTGCTGGTGTGTTCATCAAACTTATAGGCGTGGGCCTGAAACCAGCCGTGTTCGGTTTCGACAAAGGCGAAGGTGAAGGCCTGAAACAATTTTTTAGTGCCAAGCCACACAAAGCGACATTTGCGTGTGTCGATATCGGGCTTAAACACCGCGGCGTATTTGTTGCGGATGCGGCTGTTGAGGCCATCGCTGGCAATGATGAGGTCGGCATCGTAATCGGTATCGCTCAACACTTCGGTTTCAAATACCAAATTCACCCCAAGTTGGGCGCAGCGGGCCTGCAAAATATTGAGCAAATGTTTGCGCCCGATGCCGCAAAAGCCATGCCCACCCGACCGCACCGTGCGCCCTTTATAGTGAACCTCGATATCGTCCCAATGGCTAAAACTACGCAAAATCTCGTCATGCGTCTCACGGTCAGCCAATTTCAAATTGTCCATTGTTTTGTCGCTAAACACCACGCCCCAGCCAAACGTGTCGCCGGGCTTGTTACGTTCAATCACGGTAATGTCGTGATTTGGGTTTTGCTTTTTCATCAGCAATGCGAAATAAAGACCGGCGGCGCCACCGCCTAAACAAGTAATACGCATATGTTTACCTCAATAGTGTTGTTAGAAAAATAGGATTACGCCCAATACTTTAAGTATAAAGTATTTATATTTAAACAAAAAAATATGTAACCTCATGGCAAAATAAAGATGACCTAAACTGCCGAGGCCAATTTTTGGCGCGAAAGCATGAGCAACGCCAATAATGACAACAATTGGCAAACCAATTGCACAACCGGCAATAGCCAGCGCCCAGCGGCCTCAAAGCCTTGGCCGACCGCCCAAGGCAAGACCATCGCGCCAAAATTCGCCACAATGAATAAGAAACTGGTCAGGGTTGCCACATTTTTTACTTGCCCACCCAAAAAGGTCAGCATGGTTGGGTAAAGTGGCGCGACCCCTAACCCGACCAAGCCAACCCCAAGCCAAATGACGGGGCTGGGGGCCGACACCAGCATCAGCAATGAGCCGATTGTGGTGATCACGATGCCAAGCACCAGCAATTGAAATGGGCGGATGCGGGTGGCGAGGGGAATCGAAAGCAAGCGCCCAAAGGTAAACCACAACCAAAAAGAAGAAGCCAATGTGCCTGCCGTCGAGGTGGCATCCATGCCCATCAACACGCCAAAATTAAAGGTCCAACCCACCATCAGCAACTCGGCCCCAACGGCGAGAAAGGCAAAAACCCCTGCCGCCACCCAAAAACGCAATGGGATTTTTTCGGCAGGGGCGCTGCTTTGGCTGGGTGTTGTTGGGCTGGCGGGCAGGTTGCTGGGGCTAGTGATGCGTGACACCCATAGCAACATCGGCAAAATACACAGCGCTGCCAGCCAAAAAGCCCAATTCACCCCCGCCGTGCGCTGCAATGACTGCGCCACCAACAAGGGTGAGAAAATGGAACCGACCCCAAACATCAGGTGTAGCCCATTCATATAGGGGCCGACCCGCGCCCCATGCACCCACACAATCAGAGTATTGGTGCTGACATCGACCAAACATTCGGCAATGCCGAAGGTAAATAAAACGAGGATGAGCACCCACAATGCGGTGACGAGTGGCACGACCGCTAATAAGGCCATCATGCCGATGAAGCCGATGACGATGACGATGTGCCCACGCATACGCCCCAGCAGCGCCCCTGCAAGGGCCGAGCCAACCATGCGCCCCAATGCCCCAAACACAAAGATGATGCTGACATTGCTGAGTGAGACGTCGGTATTGGTGGCCAAGGTTGAGATGGAGGGGCCAACCAAGGCCCCGGCCAACCCCAGCACAATGAAGGCGATGAAATAGGTGAGGGTTTGGCGTATTTGCAAACGGGCGTTGGGCGCGGTTGGGTTAAGCGCGGCAATAAGTGAAGTCATAAGGGCGGCGATTGTGCCATAACCTAAATAGATATACAATTTAGGGATGAACTGGTCATCTATCTCTGACGAAACCACCCGACTTTTGCAAGATTTGCTGCGGTTTAACACCACGAACCCGCCCGGCAACGAGACCCCGTGTATCAATTACATTGCCCAAACCCTGCACCGTGAGGGCATCGACTCGGTTGTGCTAGAGAGCGCCCCCGGGCGCGGCAACCTTGTGGCGCGGCTGAAGGGCGATGGCTCATTGCCGCCGCTGATGTTGTTTGGACATGTTGATGTGGTGCCCGCTGAAGCCGACAAATGGCAGCGTGACCCATTTAGCGGCGATTTGATC
>CAZLOF010000252.1:5678-6984 GCA_964560745.1 uncultured Thermoflexus sp. | reverse complement strand
TCTGGGCTTTGCTGGCTAAATAACCCGACAGCATGAGCATGGCGCTTTTGATGAGCGCATGATTGACCATAAACACAATGGCGGCAGCAATGCCCAGCGTGCCGCCCCAGCCGATACCCATTAACATAAAACCGATTTGGGCGAGGGTGCTATAGGCAAACATGCGTTTGGCATGATGTGTGCCAAATGCGCTAAAGCCACCATAAATTACCCCAATTGCCCCAATCAGCATGAGCACTTGTTGTAATTGGGGGGCGAATGGCTCGAATAAGAGTGTGGTCATGCGGATAAAGCCATAGACCCCCGACTTGACCACCACGCTGCTCAGCATGGCGCTGACGGCAGTGGGGGCGGCGGCGTGAAAATCGGGCTGCCAAAAGTGAAATGGAAACGCCGCGCATTTGATCATAAAGGTAGCAAAAAAGCACACCATTGCCAAGGTAAACATGGGCGGCATTGGCCCTCCAGCCAAGGCATCGGTTTTAATGCGAATGGCGAGATCGGCCATATTGAGTGTGCCATAGCTCATATAAATAAGACCATTGGCCAACAGCAAAAAAATGGTGGCGAGTTGGCTGATGTAGAAATATTTAAATGCCGCTTCCGTGCCGCTGCGGTCATCACTCATGGCGGTCAATGCCGCTGCCGAAATCACAATTAACTCCATAAATACGAATAAGTTAAAGGTATCGCCAGTAAGCATCGCTCCAGTTAGCCCGACCGTGAGCGTGAGAAAAAGCGGCATAAATACCGAATAGCGTTTGGCGATGTCTTTGGCATCGAGCGCATAAATGCAGCCCATTAACATCACAAATTGCACCATCACGATCATGATGGCGCTGAGGGCATCGACCACGATGCTGATGCCAAAGGGTGCGACCCACCCGCCAAGCTGAAAAACCAAGGGTTTGCTGCTGCTAAACACATGATTGAGCAGGTTGACACACATGGCAAGCGAAGTGATGAGGACGCTAAATGTCCACAAGCGCTGGGCTTTGGGCCAGCCGCGTAATAACATCGCCACCCCTGCACCAGCGAGAGGGATGACAATAGGCAAAATGGCATCTTGCGAGTTCAATTTTTTAACTCCGTAATGGCATCGATATCGGCGGTTTTATAGCGCCGCATGACAATATAAAGCATGGCAAAGGTAAAGGCAAAGCCCCCCATGCTAATGACAATGGCTGTCAGAATGAGGGCCAGCGGCAGGGCATCGCTGCGTACGCCAATGGCCTTGGCGTAACTTTGCACAGTGCCGTCATAAGCCCCAATTGCTAGCAAAAACAGGTTGATGGCGTTACTGATG
>CAZLOF010000252.1:0-5668 GCA_964560745.1 uncultured Thermoflexus sp. | reverse complement strand
ACATTACGCCGCAACAATTGGTAAATGCTGGTTGCAAATAAAACTGCAATGGCGAGTGAAATAATAATGTCCATCTTGATTGATTTTGGGTTTCTCAATTTGTCATTTTTGCTGGTTCGCGGGCAAAGGTTTGCAACATCCAACTGGCGCTGCCGATGACAGTGAGACAAATGGCGATTTCGAACAAAAACGAGGTGCTGATGCTGGCCCCGACCGGCAAAAAGCGATCTAAACCAGTAGCCACGCTAAAATCGAAGGGCGAGAAAAACACTTGCCCCCACATGATCGGTGCGAGTGATCCCAACATCACCACCAACCAACCGCTGCCGATCAAATAACCGGGCCTTAGCCAGCGCAGACGTTTAAATGTGTCGATTCGACCATAGGCCAATACCATCAGCCCGATTGCAATTGCTACAATCACCCCAGCCGTAAAGCCATCACCGGGTTGGTCATGACCATACAACATATGAACAAACGCCACAATGATGCTGATGGGCAAAATGGCTTGGGCCGCAAGCTGCACCAAGGCGCTTGGCTCGCGCCCACCAATGCCTCGGGTCGAGATTACTCCGGTCGAGGTTTCGAGCTTGGGCGCAGCAGGTTGAGCGGCAATTGGAGCGACCGCATCGGCATCTTCAAGATCATCGCCGTGTTTTTGGGTGGCATAACGTAGCAGTGAGTAAATCGCCGCCCCCGCCACGCCAAATACGGTGATCTCGATCATCGTATCGAACCCACGAAAATCGACCACGATGGCGCCAACAATGTCGGCTGCGCCGGTGAGGGGCTTGCTTTGTTGTTCGTAAAATGGGGTAACGATGCTGTTGCGTGGGCGGCCACTGAGTGCATTTAAACACACCATAAACATAAATAACCCAGCCCCGCCAGCAATGGCGAGATGACGTAACCGGGTGAGTATATGTTCTTGCCGTTCAATTTTATAGGCCGCATCACGCATCTTGGCAGGCAAACGGTCCATTGCCATGACCAAAATAACCGTCGTCAAAATATCGACAATAATTTGCACCAACGCCACATCGGGTGATGGCTCAAGGGCAATGACCAATGCCACCCCCAAGCCCGATGCGCCCAGTGCAATGATGGCGGTTAGGTCACGGCGTGCCAATACACTGGCTAGCGCGGCAGCCACGACTAACAATAGTGAAAATATGCGCAAGGCCTGCAAGGGCTGAGTTTCGATCAAAAATGGGTTGGCAATGGCAGGCCAACGCCACGCGCCAAACCATAAGGTTAAAGCGCCAAACCCGACAAACATCAGCGATAAATAGGTGCGAATGCTGCCATTTTGCAAACCGGTGGCCTGTTTTGCCCCCAATTCTAGGCTGCGCATAAATCCACGATACAGCGTATCCATGCGCACCGGCTGCAATAGCCACAGTGTGCCCAATGTTGTGCGCAGGCGATGGCGATATCGGGCGATGCCAAGACCGATTGCAATGGCGATGGCGCTCATCAATAATGGCAAATTGAAGCCTTGAAAGAGCGCCAAATCGACCTTTACTTTGTCGCCATAAGCGGCTTTGGCGGCGCTGCCCACTAAGGTGGTGATAGGGCCAGCTTCTAACAGCCAATCAAACGCCAACACGAGCGATAACGCCCCCAGCAAGGCAGGGCCGAGCAAAAAGCCGAATGGCGGGTCGCTATATTTAGCAGGGTGTGCGTGGTTGGCTGCCTCGCTTGGGTGTGATTTTGGATGAGAGGCGCGGCTAAAGGTGTCGAATAGTAACATTGCAGCTTGGGCAAGGGTAAAAGCTCCAGCCAAAATTGCCCCAAACACCAGCACAATTAAGCCACCATGTGCTTCTTCGATGGCTGCCAACAAGGTTTCTTTGCCCAAAAAGCCGAGTAACGGGGGCAAGCCTGCCATGCTTAGCGCGGGCAAAATGGTGGCGGCAAAAGTCAGCGGCATATATTTGCGCAGCCCCAAGGTGCGCAATGCGCCAAGATCGCGGGTGTGAGCGCTATGATCAACAATACCGGCCATCAAAAACATGGCCCCTTTATACAACGCGTGGGCAATTGTGCCAACGACCAACGCTTTCAGCGCGGCGCTGCTGCCCCAACCGATCAACATCATCAACACGCCGAGTTGCGAGATGGTGCTATAAGCCAACACGGCCTTAAGGTCTTGCTGAAACAAGCCTTTGATCGCGCCCAAAATCATGGTGATGAAGCCTGCGCCGACCAACAGCCCAAACCACAATTCGCTGCCGCCCAAAGCTGGGAACAACCGCGCCATGAGATAAATGCCAGCCTTGACCATAGTGGCGCTGTGCAAATAGGCACTGGCTGGGGTGGGGGCGCTCATGGCATTGGGTAACCAATGATGCGCCGGAAATTGGGCGCTTTTGGTAAATGCGCCCAACGCCACTAGCCCAACAATAACTGGGTAAAGTGGGCTGGCTTTGATGTGTGTGGCTTGGGCAAAAATGGCGCTAAATTGGGTGCTGCCCGCTACATTTGCCAACATCAGCAAGCCCGCCAATAAGGCCACGCCACCGCCGCCGGTGATGACCAAGGCCTTGGTTGCGCCGCGTCGGGCTTCGGCATCTTTATATTTATAGGCCACCAACAAAAATGACACGATGCTGGTTCCTTCCCAAAATATAAATAGGGTTATCACATCGCCTGCTGTCACCACGCCCAACATGCACACCATAAACAAGAGAATATAAGCAAAAAAACGGGCTTCTGAAAAAGGGTGAGCGGCTGGCGCGGTGGTGTTGTGGGGCGTAAAGTAATAACCGGCGTAAATAAGCACCAGCGACCCAATGCCGGTGATGAGCAGAGCAAACAGCAACCCCAGCCCATCGAGGCTAAAGCCGGTTTGCAAGCCCAAGGTCGGCAGCCAATTGAAGGTGTAGCTCAATTTTGCGCCTGCTGCAATGATGGGTAACTGCGCCGCAAACCAAGCAAACAACCCTGCCGGTATTGCCGCCGAAGCCCAACCCAGATAACGGTGTTTATCGATAGATGAAGCCATAATTTAAGTGCAGAGTGGCAGGTGGCAGGTGGCAAAGTGGCAAGTGACAAAGCATTAGTGTTTTCGTAAATATTTGTTTGTTTATCACCTGCTAATCTGCAACTTGCCACTTTGCCACCTGCCACTCTGCTTTACTTCTTTTTGGGGTTAAATTCTTTGACGATAACCACAAGTAAGGTTAATACGGTAATCGGCAACACAAACGATAACATCGTATTGCTAAACAAAGGCAGGCTGGCGTGATTGCTGGCATTGAGAATCAGATAAGCGGTGTAGGCAATGTAATAGCCGACAAACACAAACCCTTCCCAGCGCGCAATTTCGCGCCCACTCAAGAAAATGGGCAAACACGCCACTGCCACCGCCAACATGACTGGGCCATCGAAGGTGTTAATGGCATTGCTAACTGTTAGCCCGACGGGTGAAACCATCGAAGAAAGCCCCAACACACCCAAGATGTTAAAAATATTGCTGCCGACCACATTGCCAACGGCGATATCACGCTCTTTGCGAATGGCGGCCAAAATGCTGGTAGCAACTTCGGGTAATGAAGTGCCCGCCGCAACAATGGTAAGGCCGATGACGAGGTCATCAACCCCCATTGCTTTCGCCAGTGCCACTGCCCCATCAACCAGCCAGCGCGACCCAATCACCAGCAGGGTTAAGCCGATCACGATGAAGCCGATATTGAGTAAGATTGTTTTCGCATTTTTTGCTGAAGCATCTGGAGTGTGATCCGTTTTTTCATCTTTTTGCTCGCGGCGACTTAGCCGAATTAAGAACACGGTGTAAGCGACCAATCCGAGGAACAATCCCAGTCCTTCTAGCCGCGAAATTGTGCCATCGAGGGCAAAAGCCATGCTGATGATTGATACACCGATCATGATAGGCACATCAAGCCGAATGATTTGTGAATTGACCACCAGCGGCACAATCATGGCGCTGACACCGAGGATGAACAGCACATTAAAAATATTGCTGCCCACCACATTGCCCACCGCCAAATCTGATTGCCCTGTCAAAGCTGTGCTGACACTTACGGCTAGCTCGGGCGAACTGGTGCCGAAGGCTACTACGGTTAGCCCAACGACCAAAGGCGAAATGCCCATGCCTGTTGCCAAGCGGCTTGCACCTCGGACTAATGCCTCGGCTCCAACAATGAGCAATACAAGGCCAATCACAAATAAAACAAGCGTTAATATATCCATTTTTTATCTTCTTTAATTTGATTATTGAATAGTGAAGTAGTTTTGCTGGAGCGCCGTCAGAATGACGGCGCTCCGATGCTTTATTACTAGGTTTGCGCACTAATTGCACGTAATTGCTGATGCCGGTTAACAAACATCAAAATGGCAAATGCCTCGCTAATATCTTCTTGGCTGAGCAAGCCCAGAAATTGTTCACCATCATAAACGGCAGCCACCCGAACATTTTGTGCTCCCATTTTTTCACGGGCATCGTCTAAGGTATCGGCGGCATTTAGCTTAAATACCGCACGGTTCATAATTTCGCTCACATAACAGTCATTGGGTTGAATAGCAAGCGCCCGCATGACATCTTCGCGGGTGACAATACCCAGCAAGCGGTTGCCAAACACCACTGCAAAATCGGGTTGGTAACTGGTGAGCAAATAATCGACAACACGGCTAATGCGGTCGCCATTTTGCAGGCTAATGGCATGCTTGTTATAAGCATCGCCTACTTTGCGCGTGATCAACACAGTTTTGGCTTGGGTTGTGTTGGTTTCTTGCGATGCCCCCACAAATACAAATACCGCCACCAACACCAGCAATATATTTCCGCTTAAAAAGCCATAGATGCCCAAACCAATGGCAAGGGCTTGCCCAATGCCCGATGCAATCCGAGTTGCCTTTGGCATCCCAAGCCGCATCGCCAACAATGCCCGCAGCATTCGCCCGCCATCTAATGGAAAAGCCGGGATCAAATTAAACAACACCAAGCTGACATTGGCGGTTAGCAGCCAGTAAATGAGACCGGTGGGCGACATATCATTGGTTAAACGTGCCAGCCCAGAGCCATCTAACAACAAATTGGCAAGGCTAAGGTCGGGGTGAATGCCGATGACCAGCAGCAAAATGGTGGCAATGACAACATTTACCAGCGGCCCAGCCACCGCAATTAAAAATTCATGCAACGGCTTTTCGGGGTTTTTGTTAATTTGTGCTACACCGCCCAACGGCATCAACAAAATCTCGCGGGTGTCTATGCCAAAAAAGCGTGCCATTAGGCTATGCCCCAACTCGTGTAGTGTGACGCACAAAAACAAGGCCAACATCAGCACAATGCCAAATAATCCGCCGAAAATTAGGTCATCGCTACGACCCGCCCACTGAGCCGCACTTAGCCCCAGAATGAGAAAAAATGTGATGTGGACTTTGATCGGAATATTTGCCACTTGTGCAATTTTGATAGACCATTTCATTTTTTATAACTGCTCTTACAAAAATTTTAAACATCTAATTTTTTTAACCAATTAATAGTGTGAATTCAAAATCAAAGTTTCTTATATAATTCTATTGATTCACTTTTTCATAAAGTCCAGGATGGCCCGCGTTAGGTCGCTGCTGGTCTTGGCCGACACGAGGGGTCCGGCCCACGGGCTGTACTCCTCGCGCTCGTAGGCAACGATCTGACCTTTGA
>CAZLOF010000251.1:0-6985 GCA_964560745.1 uncultured Thermoflexus sp. | reverse complement strand
GTGGGCGTGATGCCTTGGCTGTGCAAACCATGATCGATTCTGTATATGCAAGTAATGTATCTTTTCAATAAAGTGAGGCAAATAAAATCAATTTTCGTCAAAATCACTATATGGCCTTTGATAGCATGAGCAAAGCCCATGCTATCAAAGGCCATATCCTGATTTCGAGGTTTCCCTCTCATGATTGAGAAGATACATAAATTAATCAGCGGTCTACATTTTTATGGCTATATCATAAAAATGAGATCAGTGATTCCATTAAATTATGAAACTAGTTACTTTTTCAACTCCGACCAATCCGACCCCGACGATGGGGGCAGTTCAAGATGGCAATGTGTATGATTTGGCGAATTGCGCCAAAGCGCTTGGGGTGTCATTGCCGAGTGATGTGCGTAGTTTGCTCGAAGCTGGCGAGGCTGGGCTTGCAGCCGCCAAAGACGTATTGGCGCAGGCGGTGGCCCAAGGTTTGCTCTTTTTCCCAGAGGGTATTGTCAAGCTGTATTCCCCAATCACAAACCCGCACAAAATTTTGTGTTTAGCGGGCAACTATCAAGAGCATATTAAAGAGGGCGGTGGCAAAGCCGTTGACAAGACACGCATTACACCGCGTGTATTTATTAAGCCGATTACGACCTTATGTGGCGATGGCGACCCGATTTTGTTGCCAGAAGTGTCGCACTGGGTCGATTATGAACTTGAGTTAGCCATCATCATCGGCAAGACGGGCAGCGGCATTGCAGTGGCTGATGCGTTAAACCATGTGGCGGGGTATGCCGTGTATAACGACATCTCGTCGCGCAAGTTGACCATTGCCGAAGGCCGCGATAAGCGCGATGGCGATAGTTGGTTTGACTGGCTTAATGGCAAGTGGCAAGACAATTCAGGCCCGATGGGGCCTTATTTGGTCACTGCCGACGAAGTGCCCAATGGTGATAATTTGTGGATGAAGCTTTGGGTGAATAACGAATTGAAGCAAAATTCGGATACTTCAAAGATGATTTTTAACGTAGCAGAGACAATTGCTTTCGCCTCGCGTTTGATGACCTTGCAGCCCGGCGACATTATCGCCACCGGCACCCCTAGCGGGGTGGGGGCCACCACCAACACCTATCTCAAATCGGGCGACGTGGTGCGCTGTGAGATTGAGGGTTTGGGGGTGTTAGACAATACAGTGGCGTAAAGTGATTACAGCGAATTCGTAAAAGATAAAGGGCCGATTTCACTATCTATCCCCAAAAAGCATAGCTTTTGGGATAGATAGTGAAATCGGCATCCCATTGTTTTTGCTCTTTTAATATAAAAATGCTCAATAAAACATTGAAATCCCGTTTGCCGATGCTTCTTAGCCTAATCGCCGTCTTGGCTTTGGGGAAGCAACAGGTTAGCCAAGCCGATGCTGTCGTTGTCGTTGCCACTGGCGCAAATGCGGCTGCGATTCAGGCCAAAGTAGATGAATTTAGAAACAAACTAGGCAAAAATAATGGCGTTGGCGGCACATTTACCGATGGCAGACGTGAAGTCAATTGGGATGGTGTGCCCGCGACAGCCCTCGACCCTTTTCCGGGCGATTTTTTTGTTGTGCGTTCGGCACGTGGCATTGAATTTAGAACCCCCGGCACCCGCATGAAGGTAAGCGGCGACCCCGACACACCCTCATTTGAATTCGCCGATGTGACGGCGTTATTGCCCAGCAATAATAAACCTTGGGGGCCGATTGAGTTTTCAACCTTTAGCCCGTCGAAAATGTTTGCCACCATTGATAGCACCATCACCGAAATTGAGTTTTATGTGCCATCAGACCCCAAACAACATGCCACCGTCAAGGCGTTTGGTGCAGTGTTTGCAGATGTGGATTTGGCGAATACCACCAGCATGACATTTTATGACATCGCCAACCAAGCAATTTTCACTTATGCTGTGCCTGTCGCAGCGGCGAAGTCGGAGGGCTTGTCGTTTGTTGGGGTAGTTTTGCCCGAAAACCAACGCGCCGCTCGTGTCAAAATCGTCGCGGGGTCGCATCCGGTTAATACGGTATTTATGGATCCGCCGCCGGATGGTGTGGGGATTGATGATGTGATTTTCTCAGAGCCACTGGCAATTCAAACCGTCAATTTGCCCTTTATCTCTAAATTGTCGGGATATTTTGCCCGCTAAATTTGGGGGCTGGTGTGGGGTCAATTAAAATACCCCACAGCCTGTTGATGTGACCCCACTAAAAGTGGGGTCATTACAAACCCCGCCATAGTTGTGACGTGTGAAATAATATCAAAACGAACGCAATTGTCACATGATTAGCAAAAAACACAAAACCCCCTATCTTCCCGTGCCCAAAGCCACAAGAAGATAGGGGGTTTTGCGAGTTGCGTTGATTTGAATTTTGGCGATAAGCCTACATTCTCTGAGATAGGAACTTCTCCGCCTCAAGCGCCGCCATACACCCAAAGCCCGCCGAGGTGATGGCTTGCTTAAACCAATTGTCGTGAATTTCGCCAGCGGCGAAGATGCCCGGTTTGCTGGTGTGCAGTCGGCTATCGACCACCAAATAGCCTTCGTCGGTCATGTCGAGTTGGTCTTTGAATAACTGTGAATTGGGTTCGTGCCCAACGAAGATGAAAATACCTTCGGCGGCGCTGGGCGCAACTTGACCGGTCTTGAGGTTTTTGAAGATTACCTCATTCACCTTGCCACCCTCCACTGCTGGGGCTGTGCCATTGATCGACTCGATGACGGTGTTGGTGATGACTTCGATCTTGGGGTTTTCGGCCACGTATTTTTGTAGCGTGGCCCCAGCGCGGAAGCTATCACGCCGATGCACAATGCGCACACGCTTGCCGAATTTGGTGAGGAATAAGGCCTCTTGAAAGGCGCTGTCGCCACCGCCAACCACCAAAATCTCTTTGCCGCGAAAGAAAAAGCCATCGCAGGTGGCACAATAGCTTACGCCGCGCCCGATATAGTCTAATTCGCCCGGCACACCCAATGGGCGCGGGGTTGCGCCAGTGGCGATGATGACGGAATCGACCTCATATTCATTTTCTGCCGAATACAGTTTATACGGGCGTTGGCTAAAATCGACCCGTTCGATGATTTCTTCGACCATGCGAGCGCCGAATTTTTCGGCTTGCTCACGCATCCGTTGGGTCAATTCGGGGCCTTGCAGCCCATCGGGGAAAGCCGGAAAGTTTTCGACTTCGGTGGTGGTGGCAATTTGGCCGCCGAAGGCTGGGCCGACGAAGACGAGCGGCTCTAAAAAGGCGCGTCCGGCATAAAGGGCGGCAGTCAACCCAGCGGGGCCGCTGCCGATAATGGCTAATTTTTCTGACATGATTTTTTAGCTTTGAGCCATGAACTTTGAGCCATGAGCTAGCTCACAGCTCAAAGCTCATGGCTCACGGCTTGAAGGGCTAATTTACCACCATAGTGTAAGACGCAGATAAGAACTAGGCGGGAGGTTTGAGAATATTGATAGCGCGGGCGGCGAGGACAGCGATAACGATGAGCGAAATAATTGACTGGAGCATGGTCATGATTTTGGCGCGGCGCGAGAGTGGGGCGGTTTCAGTGGGGCTAAAGGCAGTGGCAGTGGTGAAGGCCAAAAATAAATAATCAAAAAAACGTGGTTGCCAATTGTCCCAGCCGGGGATATCGCCAGCACGTTGGGGGAATAGAAACTCCCAGCGTTTAGTTGTTGCGGTTACGGGCAAATTGCTTTGGGCATGGGGCGCATCGATCAACCAATACCAACTGGCAAATACGACTACATTGCCTACCCACACCAATACCGCATCCCATAATAACCCCCATACATCGTCATCACGGAAGGCGACGGTGATGATAAGAGCGATGACACTGGTAATGACGGTGAGCGTGCCACCTAAGGTATACCAAATTAGCCCGAGACGGAGTAATCGGCTAAACCCGATCAACCAAATGAGCGCCATTAACCCTAGCCAAATGAAATCGTAACTGCTCCAGTCTGTGCCAATCATTAAATCGACCCATTCTAAGATGCCTTCGGGTAGTTTGAGTTTTTCGAGTGAGGCGTGGATGGCGAGGTTGTAATTGATGAGGAATTCGAAGAATGCGACACCGACAATGGCGGCAAACAACCGCCAGTATTTTTTACGGTTGGGGTCACGTTGAAAAAGAGATTGAATGAAAAATTTAACCTGTAACATTTTATGATTTGCATAGACCAGATTCCGAGTTGATGAAAGGTTTTGCCGATTTCACTATTTATCGTTCACAGCGTAGATGTCGGCGATAGATAGTGAAATCAGTTCTTCATCTTTTAGGAATTTGCGCTATATTACCGTATCTTTTCAATAATTTAGGCTAAATTCAAAGACGTAATGCCGAAATTACTAAATCGCCTTTCATATAATTTATAATTTTATCCATGACTCGAATATTTGAACTAACCGCTGATGAAGTGACTTGGGAAAAGATAGTTGGGGCTACAAGGTCAATAGGCTTAAATATTTTCAACTATGTGCATGAGCTTCCCAATGAAGACACTAAACGCGCTTTATTGGTAAAAAAAGATCTTGAAACGATCGCAGCTTATCGTCTTATGTCAGTTTCAGAAGATGAAAGTGCTGAAAAATGGCAAGAAATTCAGGCTTGGGGGGATGAATGAAACGTGGCGATGTGTATTGGCTTGATTTTCCTGCACCGAATAAACGCCGCCCTGTTTTGATTATCACTCGCGATACTTTAATACGCTACTTGAATGAAGTAACCGTTGTTCCTATCACGACGACAGTACGTGGTGTGCCATCAGAAATTGTTTTAGGAAGTGAAGAAGGTATGCCTGCTTTCTGCGCCGCTAATTTTTTGCATATTCAGACTGTAAATAAGAAATTGTTAATCGAACGTATTACTATCTTGTCATCAGAAAAAATGTAACTTGTAGGGAATGCACTTAATTATTCACTTGGGGTTGAATCATGAGTATTATTCTGATACCCAATTCGCCAAATTGCTACACGACATTGCTTAAAAGATAAAATGCCGATGTCATATGATCTGCCCAACCTTTGGTTAGGCAGATCGTGTGACATCGGCAAACCCTTTTCCGATTTTAAATTGACGCTAGCTTAAAACTCATCATCGGACAAGGCCAGCGTGCCCGCCGCGCCATTGGTGACGGTGTAAGCCAAACCATCGGCGCGAGACAGCACATGATCGGCATAAAAACGGGTGGTGGCGATTTTGGCTTTGTAGAACGAATCGGTTTCGCCAGCATTAATTTTGGCTTGGGCCGCCATTGCACCACGCGCCAATTGCCAACCCCCTGCCACGATGCCCATCAATTCGAGGAATGGCTCGGCCCCAGCTGCGACGGCCTTGATATCTTTCATAATGGTGCTGGCGAAGAATGCACCCGCCTTCATAATAGCCTGCACGCCACGGTCGAGCGCCTCACGAATGACGGCAAAATCGGGGCCGGGCTGCTGCGATAATTCGCTGAGTGTATGGTGCATTTCACCGATCACGGTGCGCAAGGTGCTGCCATTTTCACGAATGATCTTGCGGAACAGCAAGTCGTTGGCCTGAATACCGGTCGTGCCTTCGTAAATGGTAGCGATGCGGGCATCGCGCCAATATTGGGCCGCGCCGGTTTCTTCGATATAGCCCATGCCGCCATGAATTTGCACACCCAGCGAGGCAAGTTGAATGCCTGTCTCGGTGCTCCAACCTTTTACCACCGGAATCATGAGATCGACAAATGCCTGATGCTTTTTACGTTCGGTTTCGTCTGGGTGTTTGAGCGCGAGGTCGAGCGAAGCGCCTGCGTAATAGGCCAATGAGCGCATGGCCTCGATTTGCGATTTCATCAACATCAACATGCGGCGCACGTCAGGGTGCTTGATGATGGCGACAGACGCTTTGCCCCCAGCGATGTCGCGGCCTTGCACCCGATCTTTGGCATAGGCAAGGGCTTTTTGATACGCACCTTCGGCCATCGAGATCCCCTCAAGCCCAACCGCAAAGCGTGCCCCGTTCATCATGATGAACATGTATTCGAGACCACGATTCTCTTGCCCGACCAAATAGCCAGTTGCGCCGCCGTTGTCGCCATAGGCCAACACACAGGTGGGGCTGGCGTGAATGCCGAGCTTATGCTCAATTGAGACACAGCGCACATCGTTGCGCTCGCCGAGGGAGTAACCTCCTGCGCCATCATCGTTTACCAAAAACTTGGGTACGACAAACATCGAAATGCCACGGGTGCCTTCGGGGGCAGTTGGCGTGCGGGCCAGCACGAGGTGAATGATATTTTCGGCCAAATCGTGTTCACCGTAGGTGATGAAAATCTTTTGACCGCTGATTTTATAGCTGCCATCGGCTTGGGGCACGGCTTTGGTGCGAATGAGGCCGAGATCTGACCCCGCTTGTGGTTCGGTCAAATTCATCGTGCCAGTCCACACCCCGCTCACCATATTTGGCAAATACTTGTGCTTGATCTCATCCGAGCCACTCAGCATCAACGCCTCGACTGCGCCGGTGGTGAGCAATGGGCCGAGCGAGAAGCCCATGTTGGCGGTTTTCCACATTTCTTGCAGCACCGCGCCGATCAACTTGGGCAAGCCTTGGCCGCCAAATTCGGTCTCACAGCCAGCGCCATTCCAGCCGCTTTCGCTAAATTGGCGATACGCCTCTTTAAAGCCGGGTGGGGTGGTCACCTCACCGTCGTGCCATTTTGCGCCTTCGTGGTCGCCAATTTGATTGAGCGGCGCAAGCACGCGGCTGGCAAATTTGCCGCCTTCTTCAAGCACGGCTTCGATCAGATCAGGCGTGGCATCTTCGTAGCCAGGTAGGGCGGCGATGGCTGGGTAATTCGCCACTTCGTTTAGGGTAAATAGAATATCTTTTAAGGGCGGGTTATAGGTTGTCATGAGGCTCCTTCTATTAAAAATCGCACAAATCCATCCTTAGGCCTTTCTTGAGAGTAACTTCCTAATTCGTCGATGGCTTAGTG
>CAZLOF010000250.1:0-6990 GCA_964560745.1 uncultured Thermoflexus sp. | reverse complement strand
CCCAATTTATTGCCACAACGATGGCGACGCCCACAACCTGCCGCTGCTTCGCCGGTTAATGTGTTTTGTGTGGCTGGCACATACGATGTTTATGCTACCCCCGCGGCGTGTTGCAACCCCAAACCGGGCGATGACCTGATTGGCTATACCACGCGCGGCGAAGGGGTGAAGGTGCACCGTCGTGATTGCAAAAATTTGATTAATTGTGACCCAGAGCGTTTTATTGAGGTGACTTATGGTGCGCCTGTGTCTGAAAGTGTGCCAGTCGAGATTATATTAGAGGCGGTTGAGCGGGCTGGCTTACTAAATGATGTGACAAATTTGATGACGGCTCGTAAAGCGAATATTATTGACCTTGGGATTCCATATCGCGATAAAGTGACGTGTGAAGTGAAGATTTGGCTGAAAACCGAATTGGCGAATTCGGATGAAGCTGGTTTATTAATGAACCAACTTTTGCAAATAAAACATGTATTTGATGCTTATTTGACAAAAGATAAGGTGTTGCGTAAGCCTTGATGGGATAATCATGATCCCACTCGAAATTTGCATTGATGCCCAAACCATCGCTGAGACGCGCCTAGACGTGCAAACGGCTTATATCGGTGGCGCTGCAACGGTTGAATTATGCGCCGATTTGTCGACGCAAGGGCTAACCCCCAGCCCCGAGATGATCGCCGTAGCGCGTGTGGCATTTGGGCAGCGGCGGGGGGTGATGGTGATGATTCGTCCGCGTGCCGGTGATTTTGTATATTCGCCAACCGAGGTGGCGCTGATGCGCGAGCAAATTGGCATGGCGGCCCATGCTGGCGCTGATGGGGTGGTATTTGGTCTGTTAACCCCGCAGGCATATGTGCCACAGGCATACGCCATTGACATGCCCCATTTAACGATGTTGACCGCCTATGCTAAAAACTTGGGTCTAAAAGTAACTTTTCATCGTGCCTTTGATGAATTACCCATCCAAACCCAGCCCCATGTCTTGCTTGATCAATTGATTGACGTGGGGATAGACCGCGTATTAACGTGTGGGGCAGCGCTGGCAAGTGGCAAACGTGCGGTTGAATGTGGGGCGTGGCTGGCAGATTTAATTGATTATGCACAGGGGCGAATTGAGGTGGTGATTGCAGGTGGGGTGGCGGCGGCAACTGTGCCGGCCTTGTTGGCGCAATTACCAACAGAAGCATCGGCGCGATTTGGGTTGCATAGCCATAGGGGGGTGATTGACCCAGTGACCCAGCGCGTGTCATTAGCAAAGGTGCAGCAGATAATGACATGTATCAACAAAATGCCATGAGTCTATTAACAAATATTGATCACGATTATGCGTTGCGGCCACATCGCCCGGGCGATATCGGTTGGGTGATTTCGCGGCATGGGGCGTTGTATTGGCAGGAGTATGGCTGGGACATACGTTTTGAAGCGCTGGTGGCGACCATTGCATCTGATTTTATTCATCATTTTGACCCAGTGTATGAGCGCTGTTGGATTGCCGAGCGAAACGGGCAGCCGGTCGGTTCGGTGTTTTTGGTGAAGAAAGCGGCGGATGTGGCGAAATTGCGATTGTTATTGGTTGAGCCGAGCGCCCGTGGGTTGGGTATTGGCAAACGCTTGGTCGATGAATGCGCCGTTTTTGCGCGGCAGGCTGGGTATCGTAAGATTATCTTGTGGACGAATAGCGTATTGACGGCGGCGCGGGCGATTTATGTGGCGGCTGGCTATCGTCTGGTTGAATCTGAGCCACATCACAGTTTTGGGGTTGATTTGATCGGCGAGAATTGGGAATTGACGCTTTGAAGGCAAAATGAGCGAGCCTGCACCTGCGGCTATAGCATAATTACCCAATGACAGAATTAGACCTTGCAATTTTAAATGGAAGTGTGGTGACTGAAAACGGCGATTTTATCGCTGCCGATGTGGGGATACGCGATGGGCGTATTTGTAGCGTGAGTGGGCGCGGGGCGTTGCCGCAGGCCACCGAGACCTTAGATGCCAATGGCATGTGGGTGTTGCCGGGCGCGATTGATATTCATTGGCATTGCCGCACCCCCGGGCATGATGTGCGTGGCGATTTTTATACTGAAACTCGCGCCGCCGCCGCTGGCGGGGTGACGACGGTTTTTGAGATGCCGATCTCGAATCCGGGTTGTGCTACGCCTGCGACGTTTGCAAACCGTCGTAAAAAAATCGAAGAACAAGCCATCATTGATGTGGCGCTGTATGGTGCACCCGGCACGCTCATTCGCAATGATGTGTTGGGCATGGCAGAGATGGGGGCGATTGCTTTCAAGATTTTTATGCATCGCGCCCCTTTGGGCCGCAATGATGAATTTATTGGCATTTGTTTGACCGAAGATGACCAGTTGTATGAAGCCTTGCAATTGACCAAGGCGGCGGGGCGGCGGCTGGTGGTGCATTGCGAAAGTGATTCGATGCTTGAATCGAAGATAAATGCGCTGCGGGCGGCCGGGCGCATGGATTTAGCCGCGCATATGGAATCGCGCCCGCCAGTGGTGGAGGCGGTGGCGATTGCGCGTATTTTGACCTTGGCTGAGGCGGTGGGGGCGCCCATTCACATTGCCCATGTAACGTGCAAACATGCTTTGGATGTGGTGCGGCGTTTTCAACGGGATGGGTTGGATATTACCGCTGAAACGTGCCCACATTATTTGTTTTTTACCCAAGATGACTATATGCGTTTGGGACCGTATGGCAAGGTCAATCCGCCCATTCGCACGGCTGCCGATCAGGTGGCATTGTGGGGTGGCATTGCCGATGGCTCGTTGTCGGTGGTGACGACGGACCATTCGACCTTTTTGGTCGAAGAGAAGGAACGTGGTTGGGGCGATATGTGGCGCTCGCCGTCGGGGGCGCCGGGGGTGCAGACGCTATTGCCAGCGCTGTTAACCGAGGCGCAACAGGGGCGTATTTCGCTTAAGCAGGCCATTGATTTGGTGTGTGTCAACCCGGCGCGTATTTTTAATTTGCCGCAAAAGGGGCGGATTGCGGTTGGGGCTGATGCTGATGTGTGTGTGTATGACCCGCGTCAGCCATTTACCATGACGCTTGACGCGATGGTGAGTAAGGCGCGTGAGATTGATAAGTTGTATCTTGATCGCACGTTTGCGGGTAAGGTTTATGCCACCGTGTCACGCGGGCGGCTGGTGTTTGCTGAGGGGCAGGTGTTGGCCGAGCGCGGCAGTGGGCGCTTTTTGGCGGCTGGGGGATAAGGGGTGAACATGGATGGACAAGATGAATAGGATTTTTATATCCTGTCGATCCTGTTTATCCATGTTCACCCCGTCGCCGCAGCACCAGCGCCACCAGCAAGCCGCCCAGCGCCAGCCACGACAAGCGGCTGGCCCAAATGCGAATGGGCGTGGGTTCAAACACCAGTTTGACAGCATAGTTGCCGCGTGGCAAGGCAAACTCGATGACGCCATATGGTTCATTCACCTCAATCGGCGTTTTGACCCCATCGATATATAAAGCCCAGCCCGGAAAATAAAAGGTGTTGTCGCGCAGCCGCGCCTCTTTGCTGATTTCGAGCGTGTAGTCGTGTTGAATGGGCGCAATGATTTTGCTAATAATGCGACCCTCGCCTTGCAAAAACACCAAAGGCTCTTTGGCTGGGCTGGTGGGGCGTTCACGCACCCAAATCGGCTCATATTCGAGCGCGGTGGTGGTGGCAACATAACGGGCGGCGATATCGGCGGGGCTGAAATCGGCCTCGTTGAGGGCCGTAAAGGTTTGCGGCTTGGCGTGGGTGATATTAAACAAGATGATGCCGAAGCTGAGCAAGACGGTGAGATGGGCGCGTTTGTGTTGAATGAGGCCGAGCAATGCGCCACTTAAAAAGGCTGTGCTAAAGGCCACCAGCGATAAAAAGCGCCAAGGGTATTCTAAATATTGCAGCAATTGCAGACGATCCCAAATAAAACTGGCCTGATGAAGCGACATAAAGGCTGCACTGACAAACACTACCAGCATTGTCACCGTCATCAGCAGGGCAGGGCGGGTGTGGCGCAGTCGCCACATCACCCTCAACGCCAGCAACACCAGCGCCAAATGGGCATAGCCAATGGCAAAGCTCATGCCGTCGCCATCGCCGGGCAACGACACACCATAGCCCCACGCCGAATTTATTAATTGCCACGCCTCAACGAAGTGATTTTGATAATTGAGATGCCCTTGCAACAGCCGACTGGTATGCACAAAATCGCGCTCAAGCAGGGCCGGTAGCCAAAAGAACGCCGATAGCCCCATCCCCAAGCCCAAGCTCAGCCCGCCGCGTACCAATAGTTGCCAGTGGTGCTGACCCAGCGCAAAAATGATGAGCATGAGGCCCAACATGGGCAGCGAGATGAGCGCCACAGGGTTGCTGCTGAGCATGAGCAGGGCGGTGGCGGCGGCAGCCAGCGGCAAATAGTGGGCGCGGGCCTGCACCGCATATTGATACAGCCCCCACCACGCAAACGGTATAAACGCCAAAATCGAGAAATCGGCCAAGGCGTGGCGCACATAAATGACCGATAGCACATAAGGCGCAAATACATAGGCGATGGCCGATACCAACGCGCCATGTCGCCCCCAAAAGGGCTGCGCCAGCCCATACATGCCAAACCCCGCCAAGGCCAAAATCAACAGGCTGGCTAAATTTTCGGATGAGACCCAACCGAAGCCCAAGCTGTGAAACAAGGCCGATAGGTAATAAATGACCGGTGGGTTGAAATTGAAGAGTGGCTCGCCATAGCCGCCGCTGAGATCGGGCGCCCAGCGCGGCAGCCATTGCCCGTCTTTTAGGCCGCGATAAAACTCGATATTGCGCGGCAGGTATGAGGTGGCATCATGCCCGCTGAGTGGTTTAAATTGTAATAACGACCAGCCCGCCAGCACAATGACCCCGGCTAGCAGGGCTAAATAGGGTAAATGGGCGGCGGCGAGGGTCTTGAATTGCGTCATGCGCTGTTGGGCCAAGCGCCCCTGAAAAACATCGTGAATTTTGAGCCAGTGAATGAGGTCGGGCCGCCACGAGACAAAGCCCAACACGACCAAGACCAGCAGGCCAAAAAACATCAGCAAACCGCGCCACGCTTGCGGGCGATATTCGAGGCGCACGGTGTGCAGGCCGGGAGACATTTTGATGCCCATATAGCTTGGCATCAGCATGGTGATATTGGCCTCGGCCCCATCGACGGTGGCGTGCCAGTTGGGGTGATAGCTGGCTTTGAGCATCAGCCAACTGTCTTGGGTGACATTGACCGTGCTGGCAAAGGTGTTCATGCCAAGGCTTTCGCTGATAATGACCCCGCGTGAGATGCCGACGGGAAATTGGTTGCGTTGCATCACGGCGCTGGCTTGGGCGAGGGGCAGGGCGGTGCTGGGCGAGCGCTCAAAATAAATGGCGGGGTGTTGTTTGGCGATGGGTAAGCTGCTGGTCAGCCAAGTGCTGGCCGCCAAATACAATTCAGACTTATCGCCAACAAAAGCCAAATCGGCGCTGACCAGCTCGAAATAACCGCTGCTGGGGGTCTGATAAAGTCGCTGACGACCAAAATCACCGAGCGGGGTGTAAAAATTGGGCACGGTGCTAGTGATGGGCGCAACAACATAACGGACGTTAAACACGTTATAGGGCGTTGGCAGCGCATCGCTAAAGATCGGCAGCACATCGGCATTGAGCGAAAGGGCGTGATATAAATGCCCCGCCATGTCGAAGCCTTGGCCTTGTAACAAGGCAAATAATGGCAAATAGCTTATTCTGTTGAGGTTGCCCCAATTGTTGGGCCGCCCAGCATACACGCGGCCTGCTGGTAATTGGCGCAGACGGGTATACAGGGCTTCGAGGTCTTTACTTTCGGCCGCTAAGGCGTTTTTTACCTCAGTGCGTTGGCTGGCGTTGATGGCTAAAAAATCGATGCGGTCTTTGTAAACCGGAATGAGCAGGGCCGCGCTGGCAATGGCAAGCGCAAGGTAAATACGCCAATCCCGTCGTTGAATGGCCCATTGCCACGGCAAGGCTAGCCCTATCCCTACGAGCAACATGCCGCTAAAGTGCACCCCTGCGATGAAGCGGTGTAAATGCAGGTCTTGGCTGAGTGGCAGCAGCTCGAACCAATCGCCCCATGTAGGGCGACCAAAATAGAGCGCCAGCCATGCGACAAATAAGATGACCGGGATGCGGTATTTTTCATCGTGCCAGTGCCACACACACACGGCAAACCCCAGCCCAAGCAAGATGCTGAGGGAGGGAAAACGCTCGTAATCAAATAATTCGCCTTGCGTGAGGGTATTGATCACCCATTCATAGCCATAAGAGTCGTATTTGGCGGTCAGTTCCCAGATGCTGCGGTTCATATATGGGCTGTTGAGCACATAGGGCAACAGAAAATAGGAAATGACGATGACGACAAATAAGGTGATGAGCGCCAAACGTTTGATATTTTGCCCAATCATCGACAGGCTATTGCCCGACAGCAGCGCCAACAAGCCCAGCGATAGAAAAGTGATATAGCCTGTGACCAAATGTGAGAGGGTGGTGGCGGCGATGAGGGCGACCGCGCCAAAATAACCGCGCCCCTCGCGTAATGTCCTATAGCCATTGGCCAGCGCCATTGGCATAAAAAACATGCCCCAGAGTTGAGTGTGCATGCCATAACCGCGCCAGACATAGCTCATATATTCAAAGCCATACAAACCATTGGTTGAAATCAGTGACCCCAATAACCCGGCACAGGCCGCCACCCAAGGCGCAAAGGTTAGCCGACGCATGGCTAAATAGAGCGAGAGCGGGAAGAAACTGAGCAGTAAATAACGGATCCAATTGAGCCATTCGGGCAATGAGGCGATATTTTTGAGCGGCTGGTAAAGCAGGGCCGAGATGAGATAAGGCAGGTGTTGATAGTGATGGACAAGTGGGAAGCCCAAAATGATGCTGCCGAGCCAATAATCGGTGGGGTCTTGGCCGGTTTGTATGGCATTCACCGTGCC
>CAZLOF010000249.1:0-6995 GCA_964560745.1 uncultured Thermoflexus sp. | reverse complement strand
ATGTTCAATATTCCGGGTGTCGGGCGCTATTTTATTGACAGCATCCAAGCCCGCGATTACCCCGTTATTATGGCAACCGTGCTGATTGTGGCAGTATTGTGGGGCATCACCTATTTGCTCACCGATTTGCTCTATACAGTCGCCGATCCCCGTATTCGTATCGATGGCTCAAAATCTTAAACCATGCAAATGACATCCTCTATTTCCACCGATGCCGATAACGCCAAAGTCGCTGGTCACAGCGTCGTCATCGGCAAACCCCTTTCACCGGCGCGGCTGGCCTTGCGCCGATTTTCGCGCAATCGGCTCGGCTTAATCGGCACTGTCATCGTGGCACTTTTTGTCTTATGTGCCATTTTCGCGCCCGTCATCTCGCCGCACGACTATCAAAACACCAGCGCCATCAACGCCTACAAAGCGCCCGGCGAATCGCCCGAATATTTGCTCGGCACCGATGAATCGGGCCGAGATGTGCTTTCACGGCTGATTTGGGGCGCACGCACCAGCCTTATCGTGTCGCTAGCCGCCCAAGCCATCATGCTGGTGTTGGGTTTGGTGCTTGGCTTTAGCGCCGGTTGGTTTGGCGGGTGGATCGATTTTGTGGTCAACCGCCTGATCGAAGTCTTTGTGGCTTTGCCAGCGCTATTGTTCCGCATCCTCGTTGTCATCGTGTTGGGCGGCGGCATTACCAACCTCATCCTCGCCATCTCGCTACTGGCATGGCCCGAATTGGCACGCTTGGTGCGAGCACAAGTATTGGGTTATCGTGGCCGCGAGTTTGTTGAGGCCTCACATGCCTTGGGCAGCAGCACCACCGAGATAGCGCTACGACATGTGCTACCGAACATTCTCAACCCGCTCATCGTCGCCATCACCTTCAGCATCCCCTCCGTCATCATCCTTGAGTCATCACTCAGTTTTCTTGGTTATGGCATCAACGAACCCACCCCAAGCTGGGGAAAAATGGTTGGCGGGGCTGCCAACTACATCCAAAGCTATTGGCACCTCGGCATTTTGCCCACCATTTGTCTCTCTATCGTCATGATCGGCTTCTCCTTTTTCGGCGATGCTGTCCGCGATGCCCTCGACCCCCGCAGCGCCCAAAAAGCGCCATAAAAAAGTAGAAAGTGCTGAGTGCTGAGTGCTGAGTAAAAAGTTCCAAGTGCTAAATTTAAAAGAACATATTAGCACTCAGCACTCAGCACTCAGCACTCAACACTCAGCACTTTTATGAATACCTACATCATCATCGGAGCCGGAGCCATCGGCGGAACCATTGGCGCATATATGCAACGCGGCGGCGAAGAGGTGCTGTTTGTCGATCAAGACCCCGCCCATGTCGAGGCCATTAACCGCAACGGCCTGACCATACGTGGCTATGCCGAAGAATTTACGGTCACCGCCCGCGCCATCACCCCCGCCGACTTGCCCAACACCTTTGCACCGGCCTCGCTCACCCGCGTTATTTTGGCAACCAAGGCCCAAGCCACCCGCGCCGCCACCGCGATGATTCAGCCGTATCTCGCCCCCAACGGCTACATTCTCTCGGCCCAAAACGGCCTAAACGAATTGACCATCAAAGACATGGTCGGGGTCGAGCGCACTATTGGCTGTTTTGTCAATTTTTCTGCCGATTACCTCTCACCCGGCCTCATTCATTTTGGCGGGCCGGGCGCGTTTTTTATCGGTGAATTAGACGGCAGCGACAGCCAACGCCTAAGCGTCTTACGTGACGCTTTGGCGCATTGGGGCGGCGGCCCGGTGCGCACCACCAACAACATTTGGGGGTATTTGTGGGGCAAATTGGGTTATGGGGCGATGTTATTTGCCACCGCGCTCTCAAACCTCAGCATGGCCGATGCCATCGACCAGTATCGCCTTACCCTCATCGCACTGGCACGCGAAATCATCGCCATCGCCGATGCCGAGGGGGTGCAATCGATCGGCTTCGATGGCTACGACCCCAACCTTTACCGCCAAGCCAACGCCGCCGCGCTCGATCAATCGATTGACTATTTGGTGGCGCTGCGCAAACGCGACAAGAAAACCCACAGCGGCATTTGGCGCGACCTCGCCATTCGCAAACGTAAAACCGAGCTAGACCCGCAAATGACCCTCATCGCCGAGCACGGACGAGCGCATGGCATCGCCACCCCGCTGCTCGATCACATGATCGCCATGCTGCGTGAGATCGAAAACGGCCAACGCCCACTATGCAGCGCCAACCTCGATGCGCTGACCGAAACCCATTTGTGCCAGCAAGTCTCGCGTGATTGGCTCTGGCGCACCAACAGCGAAATTGCCAAATATGTGCGTTTGTCTGGCACTGACGAAGAACGCCAAGCCTTCGATTATTGTCGCAGCCAATTCGACGACTATGGCTACACCACCCAAATCCTCGAACATCCGGCCTTGGTCAGTTGGCCGCTCGCAGCCACGTTACATGTTATTGGGCAAACCGCGCCCATCGCCTGCCTCGGCACCGCCTATAGCCAAAGTGTGAATGGCTTAATCGGCGATTTAGTGGATGTTGGCTATGGCAGCCCCGCCGATTATGCCGCCCATGAGGTGCGCGGCAAGATTGTGTTGGTTAATGGCCTCGCCTCGCCCAGCGCCGTATTGGCCGCCGAGCAAGCCGGCAGCCTCGGCCAAATTTTCATCAACGATGCCCATTTGCATTACATGATCGTCAGCCCGATCTGGGGAACCCCCACCCCCGAAAGCGCGACCCATTTGCCCAGCACACCTTCGGTATCGGTGCGTGAGGCCGACGGGCATGCCTTACGCGCCCAATGTGCAGACGGGCCGGTGCAGGTGGTCATCAGCACACAGGTGTTGCGTGAATGGAAAAATACCCCCATTCTGATTGCCGATTTGCCCGCGCCTGAGCCAAAGGGCGACGATGATTTTGTGCTATTTTCGGGGCATCTCGATTCGTGGGACTATGGCGCAATGGACAACGGCAGCGCCAACAGCACCATGCTTGAGGTGGCGCGGGTGATCGCCAGCCAGCAAAAGCAATTGCGACGCGGCTTGCGTTTGGCGATGTGGAGCGGGCATAGTCATGGGCGCTATTCTGGCTCAACGTGGTATGCCGACACCCATTGGGAGGTCTTGCATGATCATTGCGTCGCCCACGTCAATATCGATTCGACCGGCGCACGTGGGGCCACTTTTTATGGCAGTTTTCCGGCCAATCTCGAACTCGGTGAATTGGGCGTGAGCGTCATTCAACAACATACCCAACAACCTGCGCACCCCCATCGCCACGTGCGGGCAGGTGATATGAGCTTCAACGGCATCGGCATTCCGGCCCTGTTTATGTCGCTCAGCCAAGTGCCCATGCGCGAGGATGATACCGATTATGTGTCGCAGGCCCAAGGCGCATTGTTTGGCGGCAAAATGCCGTGGTGGTGGCATACGGTCGATGACACGCTCGACAAAGTTGATTTGGCGGTGTTGGCGCTCGACACGCGCATTTATGTCAGCACCCTTTGGCGTTTGTTGCGCTCGGCCTTGTTGCCAATGGATTTTAGGCCCGTCATCGACGATATTCTTGCCGCATTAACCGACTATCAACAGATTGCCGCATCGCATTTTGATTTTGGGCCATTGTTACAACGCGCCAAGACCTTGCAAGCCGAAATCGCGCAATTCAGTGCCACAATCGGCAATTTAGCCGCCAATATCGATCAAGCCACGCCCGAAACCATTCGCGCCACCAATCGCACCCTGATGCAGTTAAGCCGCATCCTCATCCCCATCACCTACACCCGTGCTGGGCAATTTGATCATGATCCGGCCCTCGGTCAGCCGCATTTGCCTACCCTCGCTTGTGTCAAAGAGTTAGCCGCCCACACACCCAACAGCGATGCTTATCACTTCACCCGCACCCGCCTACAACGCAACGCCAACGCGGTTGCGGTTGCACTGAGAAAAGCAAACGAAAGGATGAAAGATGAAGGATGAAGAAGAAAGGAATTAATTTTGCAACCTGCAACTTCATCCTTTACCCTTCACCCATCATCCTTTCCTTTTACATGTGCTCAAAGCGTTCGACGGGCAAGACAAATACCGTAGCGCCACCGACTTCAACGTCGATAACTTGGGCATTGAGTGCGCCCGGCACTTCACGCGGTACGCTGATATACGAGGTGCGGCGGCGGCCCGTTTTCTTGAGAATCGCCATCACTTCTTCGACTTTTTCATCTTCAACACCCAATAATAACGTCACGTTTTCGCGACGCAACCACCCACCCTCGGTGGCAACCCGCGTCACACGGTGGCCTTTCTCCACCAACGCGCTCATGGTCTTTCCTGCATCATCGGCCTGCACAATGGCTAGTATCATTTTCATGTTGTTTTTCTCCTTACTTCATTAATTTGCCCGTTCATAACTTCCCAATACCCGCAACATCGAGGCAAATTCGCCAAGGTGCGCCAATGCCCGTGCGCAGGCAATTTCGTCGGGATGCCCGATAAAATCGATATAAAAGAAATATTCCCATGCCGAACCCGCCACTGGGCGCGATTCGATCTTGCACAGGTCAATATCACGCAAGGCAAAACATGCCATCGCCCGATATAAGGAGCCGGGAATATTTGGAACTGTGAATACAATCGACGTTTTAAAGCCTTTTGGCTTGGCCGATGTTAGCGAATGAATGGCTGGCTGCCGTGACAACACCACGAAGCGCGTCACATTTGAGGGGTCATCCTCAATCGACTCGCGCAAGATAGACAACTGGTAAATGGCGGCAGCACGACGGCTGGCAATGGCGGCGGTGTCGCGCCGTTGCTCGGCAGCCAACATCTTGGCGCTACCCGCCGTATCATACACCTCAATTCGCTCGGCAGTGGGCAAAAGCTTACGCAGGTTATGCTCACATTGCCCCAACGGCTGCCAATGCGAATAGAGCCGCTTCACATCGGCCAACGCAACCCCGGGCAAAGTGAGCAACTGGTGATTGATCGGAACCATCACCTCGCCGATAATGTGCAGTTGATGCCGCACCAATAAATCATAATTGCGATGAATGCTGCCCGCCAAGGTATTCTCGACCGGCACCACGCCGTGATCGGCAGCGCCGCTGGCGACGGCATCGAACACATCATCGAATAATTTTTTGCCCTGCGGCACACAGTTTGGGCCAAAGAAGTCAAACGAGGCTTGTTCACTATAAGCCCCCGGTTCGCCCTGATATGCAATGGTTAATGACATAGTTACGCCTTTTATATGCACTCAGTATAGCCGCAAATAAAGGTGCGAAAAGGGGAAAATGAAGGCTGCGAGGAACCCTAAAAGATGAAACGCCGAATTCACACACGCTCCCCAAGCGTAGCTTGGGGAGCGTGTGTGAATTTGGCAAAACCTTTCATCAACTCAGAATCTGCTCTAATTGCTGGTGTTTATTGAAAAAATACGCTTCTACAACAAAAAACAGGGGCCGATTGGAATACAATCGGCCCCTGTTATAGTTGCGTCTAACAGCTTATTTCTCTTCTTTATAAGCCACATGCTTGCGCAAGAATGGGTCATAACGACGCAATTCAATGCGTGATGGGTCATTCTTGCGGTTCTTCTCGGTCAAATAAAAATGACCACTCTCGGTGCTCTTCAAGCGGATATGAATGCGTGCGCCTTTCTTCTTAGCCATGTCAATCTCCAATAAACTAAATTACCCTTATGGGCGGGGTGCGCCTGCCACTGGCACCAAGGCCAACACCCGTGCGCGCTTGATGGCGGTAGCCAAAAGACGCTGATTGCGGGCGTTTAGCCCGGTGCGGCGACGGGGCATAATTTTGCCCTGTTGATTGATATAACGGCGTAGCACCTCAAAGTCCTTATAATCGGGCACTTTGCCGCTGGCCGCAAATTCGTCGATGCGCTTGGGACGCACGGCCTCTTTGTTAATATTGTTATAGTTGCTTGCATTGCCATCGGGGCGGAAACCACCCTTCTTTGCAACCTTCTTCTTTGGCTTCATGCTGTCATCAGCACCAGTCGCGCTTGGAATATCGTTGTCCACGTTTACTCGTTTCTCCTTACTCTCGTGATGCATCGCGTCACAGACAGATACATCAACCACCTTTTAAAATAAGCGGTATATTTTAACATAAATTGCGCGGCTAACAGATCAAGCTTACATTAATTTTTTGCAAGCTGGCGTGCCGCCATCGCCGATTACAATTGCCTACTTTACATGGCAAGAAATAAATCAACGCAAGCCCCCCTGCTCTACGTCGGCCAACGGGTCGAACTCGAATTAACTGACCTAACCCCCAGCGGCGATTGTGTCGGGCGACACGAAGGCCAAGTGGTATTTGTGGCCTTGGGGTTGCCCGGTGAGCGGGTCGAGGTGGAGATTGGGCATGTGAAACGCAATTGGGCACGCGGCAAAATTGTCAACTGGCTACGCACCGACCCCGCCCGCATCACGGCCCCGTGCCAATATTTTGGCAATTGTGGCGGCTGTCATTTACAACACCTCGGTTACGAGGCCCAACTGGCCTATAAAACCAAGTTTGTCAAAGAGCAATTTCACAGCATCGGCAAATTTAGCGATGCTAACGTGTTGCCGTGTGTGCCCTGCCCCACCCCATTTTATTATCGCAACCACATCCAATTCACCATCGGCGAAGACGGCAACCTCGGTTATCACGCCCCACGCCGCCATTATGTCATTCCCATCGATGAATGTATGATCGCCGAAAAAGCCCTGAATGACATGATCGGTGCGCAAAAAACGCGGTTCGGCCAAGCCACCCAAGCCGAACCTGAACCCGAAGCCCAACTTTCTGCCTCCACCGCCGTTCGCATTGGCAATTCGCTCGATATGCGGGTGTCGATGACCCCGATTGAGGTGGCCGGGCACAGCTATCACGTCTCACGCGCCTCATTCTTTCAGGTCAACACGGTGATGGCGGGGTTGATGGTGAATGAGGTCATCCGACGGCTCGATTTGCAGCCGAGCGACAAATGTCTCGATTTGTAT
>CAZLOF010000248.1:0-6996 GCA_964560745.1 uncultured Thermoflexus sp. | reverse complement strand
ACGCACAGTCACTCGCAACATGCATGTCATCGGTCGACATGGTTCTAATTGTGTAAATCGAAGTCATGATCTATTTTATCCAGTTGGCTATAAACTCGGTCCGAACAAAAAAGAGCCTATCATCACCGATAGGCCCTTCCCTCAAAACTCAGCACTTAGCACTTTCTACTTTCCACGCTCTACCGCGCCATATTGCGCAACACCGTCTGCAAAATGCCGCCATTCTTATAATAATTCACCTCAACCGGCGTATCGAGACGGCTCATCACCTCAAAGCTAAAGGCGCTGCCATCGGGGCGCGTCACATTCACCGTCAAAGTCTCACGCGGGGTCAAATTACCATCCAGCGCAATGCTGTAGCTCTCATCCCCCTTCAAACCAACGCTCTCCCACGATTGACCCGGCAAGAATTGGCACGGCAACACCCCCATCCCGACCAAGTTATTGCGGTGAATACGCTCGAAACTCTCGGCAATGACAGCCCGAACACCGAGCAAATTGCTGCCTTTGGCGGCCCAGTCACGGCTGCTGCCCGTGCCATATTCTTTGCCAGCCAACACAATCAACTGCGTCTTGCTCTCCTTATACTTCATCGCCGCGTCAAAAATCGCCAGCGTCTCACCTGTCGGATGATATTTGGTAATGCCGCCCTCGGTGCCCGGCAACAACTGGTTCTTTAGCCGAATATTGGCAAACGTGCCACGGGTCATGATCTTGTCATTGCCACGCCGTGCGCCATATTGGTTAAAGTCTTCCTTCGCCACATCGTGATCCTCAAGCCATTGACCGGCTGGGCTGCTCAGCGCAATATCGCCAGCGGGCGAAATGTGGTCAGTCGTGATCGAATCACCAAACAGACCCAATACCCGCGCATTCACCACCGATTGCACATCGGGCGGGGTCAGCGTCAGGCCATCAAAATAGGGTGGCTCTTGAATATAGGTGCTATATTCATCCCACGCATACAGTTGCCCTTCGGCCCCGCTAATGGCTTGCCATTCGGCGCTGCCAGCAAAAGCGTTGCCATATTGCGAATTGAACATTTCGGGCTTAATATGCGCTTCGACGGCATCTTGCACTTCTTGCGTGCTCGGCCAAATGTCCTTCAAATACACCGGGTTGCCATCGCTGCCCGTGCCGATTGGCTCGGTGGTGATGTCAATATCGGTGCTGCCCGCCAAGGCATAAGCCACCACCAACGGCGGCGAGGCCAAATAATTAGCCTTGACCAAGGGGTGCACACGGCCTTCAAAGTTGCGGTTGCCGCTGATCACGGCGCTGGTGACGATGTTGCTGTCGGTCACGGCTTTGGCCACTTGCACCGGCAAGGGGCCACTGTTACCGATACAGGTGGTGCAGCCGTAACCAATGATATGAAAACCCAGCGCTTCGAGCGGTTCGAGCAAATTGGCATCTTTCAAATACTCATGCACCACTTTGCTGCCCGGGGCAAGGCTGGTTTTAACATAGGCTGGCACATGCAAGCCTTTTTCAACCGCCTTTTTTGCCACCAAGCCAGCACCCAACATCACACTGGGGTTGCTGGTGTTGGTGCAGCTTGTAATAGCCGCAATCACCACCGCCCCGTGACGCATTTCAATCTTTTCGCCCTTGTTCGCCAAGCTGGCGGTGCGGCTCAGTTCCTCTTGCTTGAGGCCAAAGCCACGATCTTTGGTGGGGGCAGTAAGTGCGCCGGTGAATTGCTTCTTGACCTGCGACAGCGCCACGCGATCTTGCGGGCGTTTTGGCCCCGCTACGCTGGGTTCAACCGTGCCCAAATCGAGTTCAAGCGTGTCGGTAAATTCGGGGTCAGCCAAATCATCGGTGCGGAACATGCCCTGTGCCTTGGCATAGGCCTCGGTCAGATCGGCCTCGGCGCCGCGCCCACTATTGCGCAAATAGCGCAAAGTTTCGGCATCGGTGGGGAAATAGCCCATCGTCGCGCCATATTCTGGGGCCATATTGGCGATGGTAGCGCGGTCGGCCAAGCTCATATTGCTGAGGCCGGGGCCATAAAATTCAACGAATTTCTCGACCACACCTTTCTTGCGTAACATTTGCACCACAGTCAAGGTGATGTCGGTAGCGGTAATGCCTTCTTTGGCCTTGCCATACAGCTTAAAGCCAATTACTTCGGGCATCACCATATAAAGTGGCTGCCCAACCATCACGGCTTCGGCTTCAATTCCGCCAACGCCCCAACCCACCACGCCCAAACCGTTAATCATGGTGGTGTGGCTGTCGGTGCCGACGAGTGTGTCGGGGTAAGCGACGGTGCGGCCCTCCGAATCAACCTTGGTCATGGTGGCCTTCGACAAATATTCAAGGTTGACTTGATGCACAATGCCGGTGCCGGGTGGCACGACGCGGAAGTTTTTGAAAGCATTTTGACCCCATTTGGCAAATTTATAACGCTCGTTATTACGCTTAAATTCTTGCTCAAGGTTGAGCATAAACGCATCTTTTGTGCCAAAGAAATCGACTTGCACCGAATGGTCGATGACCATATCGACCGGCACAAGAGGGTTGACTTTGGCGGGGTCGCCGCCCAATTTGGCCAAGGCACTGCGCATGGCAGCCAAATCGACCAAACACGGCACACCGCTAAAATCTTGCAAAATAACGCGGGCGGGTTTGAATGGCATTTCGACGGGCGCAACGGCTTTGGCATTCCAATTCGCCAAACGCTTAACATCATCTTGGGTAATCTCAAAATCGTCACATTGGCGCAAGGCTTGCTCTAGCATCACCTTGATGCTAAATGGTAATTTGGCAAGATGACCAATACCGGCCTCGGTTAGCGCATCGAGCCGATAAATATAGACTTTGCCGCCGCTATAGCTCAATTCGGCAAGTGCATTAAATTGATTGTTGCTCATGGAAATAGTTAATTAGATTAATGGGTTAATTGGTTAATGTGTTGATTGGTGCGACCCGAATTGTTGAGAAAATACGTTATCTTCACCAAATGGCGGGTCAACTCGAAAAATACACTACACTAACCATGTCGATCGGTCCTAAACGTTTCGATAATGGCCCCCCGATCGCTAATATTGACAAGATGTGAACGCACCCCTACAGAGAGGCTGGCCGAGGCATCATAACGGGCGTTCATGGTATGCTATTCTAGCGCAATCCTAATCCCCTAAAATTGTCCATCCAAAGATGCATTGCACTTTAAGCGCGATAAAAAAATATTGTGTTAGGATTTAAATCATATGAATGAAGACCGCAATCTCGTTCGTTCTGCCGCGCAAACCCTCCAACGGGTCGTTGGTGAATATTTGGGCGGGCAACCAGATCATGATTTGCGTTGGCAAATTATCGTCATCATCGGGCGTTACACCTCACACATCGCTATTATTTTGGTCGCCATTATTGCCGTTTTATTGGCAGGGGCACGACTAAATGTCGCAAGAGTTACGCCTGAGCCAATTCCCAACAACCCATCGAGCATCGTTTCGCGCCCAGATGGTGCTATTAACCCTGCCAACGAGTCAAATATTTTGTCTCAAAATATCCCCAATGGGGTGTTTGGTGCAGGCAATATTCCCAACAGCCGCGATTTATTTGCGCTTTATAGCCAACAAAATTACGCCACCCTTGCTAACCAAGACGATGGCCTGCTGACCCGCTTTGCATTGCCACAAACCATCAAACAAATTGAAGAACGCAAAACCATTTTTACCTATACGGTGCAGCCCGGCGATACCGTTGAAGGGCTTTCAACCCGTTTTGGCCTAGAGCCAGCGACCTTAGCATGGTCAAATGAAGAAGTCGAAGAAGATCCTGATCATTTAAGTCTCGGCCAAATTTTAAATATCTTACCCGTCGATGGCGTGTATTACAAAGTGCAAGCTGGCGATACGCTTGACAGCATTGCAAAAAAATTTAAAGCCAAAGTCGAAGATATTGTCGGCCTGTCTTATAACAATTTGGGCAATGGGGCCAACGTGGTTGCCGGAACCCAGATTATTGTCGCAAATGGGGTTAAACCATTAAAACCACGCATTGTCGAATTGCCGATTGCCGCCAGCAGCCAAGGTCAAGCCGCTGCCGCCCCACGTGCCAACACAGGTGCAGCAGCGCCGCAAGCTTTTACCGCACCACGTGCCGCAACCGGCATTTTTTCATATCCGCTCACCGGCTACATTCTCAGCCAAAATTTTTGGTGGGGGCATCCGGGTCTCGATATGGCCATTAGTTCTGGCACACCCATTCGCGCTGCTGATAACGGCTATGTGCAATTTTCGGGCTGGAGCACGGTAGGTTATGGCAATTTGGTGGTGATTAATCACAACAATGGTTTCACCACATGGTATGCCCATATGGTTGGCACGCCCTATGTGCAAAACGGGCAGCCGGTTGCGCGTGGGCAAGTGATTGGCTTGGTGGGCAGCACAGGCCGCTCAACCGGACCCCATTTACACTTTGAAATCCGCCGCAACGGGGTGCAACAAAATCCATTTTTCTTCTTGCGATAAGATAGCAGGGTTATGCCAATACTCTTGCTCATTCGCCACGCCACCAACGATTTTGTAAAAACAGGCCGTCTGCCCGGTCAACACCCCAATATTCATTTAAATGAAGAAGGCCGCAAACAAGCCGAGGCCCTCGGCCAATATCTCAAAGATCGTAAAATTACGGCTGTATATGCTAGTCAACTCGAACGCGCCATCGAGACGGCATGGCGCGTGGCGATGCCGCATGGCTTGCCCATTCACATCAACAACCAATTGGCCGACACCGATACCGGCCATTTTACAGCGCGTTTGATGAAAGAATTGGGCGAAGATGAGGCCACTAAAGCCATTTGGAAACAAATTGTCGAAACGCCTTCGCTGGGGCAATTGCCCGGCGGCGAGTCGTTATTGGGTATGCAAGCACGGGTGGTTGGGGCGTTGCAACAAATTATTGAGGCATACCCCGACCCTAAACGAGCAGATGCCGATGGTAAAAATACTGAGAAAAAAGAAACTGCTCCGCCCGCGCTTATCGCCATTGTCATGCATGCCGACCCGATTAAGGCCGCTGTCGCTCATTTCTTAGGTATGCCTTTCGACAATTTTCAACGGGTGGGGATTGCCCCAGCTTCTGTTAGCACCGTCATCATCGGCAACGAAGGCAAAATGATTCACGTCGCTAACGTCAATCATGTGCCGTATTAGTCTCTAGCTTAGTGCGCGTCCCCAGACGCGCATCTTGGCTTGCGCAAAATGCGCGGGTGGGGTCGCGCACGTAGCTATAAAGATTAGATCTTCTCAACTACGAGCAAATGCGACAACCCAAACACACGCAAGGGCGAAGCCTCTAGCCCTTGCATCACGCTGCGCAACATGCGCCCAGCCGCGCCATAGCGCCGCACAATATTGTCGTAGCCCGGGTAAATTTGGGTATGCTGCACCACACGAGTGGCTGTGCCATCAAACAACGCCCGCAACCCAGCGGCGGTATAAGCTCGCACATGCGGCGCAAGTTTGTTGCGCAACGAATCGGGTAACCAGTTAATGAAGGGCTTATTGCCAAAATGATATTTGCCCTGCCAATAGAGGCCATGCGTCTCAAAAAAATACAGCCGATTCGGCACAAAAATCACCGCCCGCCCACCCGGGCAAAGCACCCGCGCAATTTCGCGGCAACAAGCGCGGTCATCGGCAACGTGTTCAATCACCTCATTGCTAAAAACCACGTCAAATGAAGCATCGGGAAAAGGCAATTGTTCGCCAACCGCCGCCAACATGCCCGGCACGCCCGATATTGCACCCTCTTGCAAGCGCTCAATTTCAACATCGAAGCCGATGACGTGTGGCGTGTAACGCCGAATTTCGCGCACATACGTGCCAAGACCACAGCCAAATTCAAGCACACGCTTACCGGCTAATGGGGCAGCGGCCTGTAACATGGCTAATCGTCGTTCTTGACCCGCACGCCAAACAAAAGAGGGGTTGCCGCGGGTGGCTTCTTTGGGTTGATCCATTTAGGGCGCAATTATCCTTCATTCGCCGGCAAATGGGGAGATGCCCCCCGCCACATCTCACGATTCAACAACGCTACAACACACATCACAACAGCGATGCCCGCCCCCACGCCCAATGCCGCCCGCAGGCCAACCCATTCGCCCAGCCAACCACCCACAATGGCCCCGATGGGCAGTGCGCCAATAATCAAGGTGCGCATACTTGCCGTAACACGGCCCAACAATTCTGACGGGGTCACCATTTGGCGCATACTCATCACATTCACCCCCCACAACGTGCTGCCAACCCCAAAGATAAATTCGGCGCTCATCATCACGCCCATCACGGTTAAGACCGAGCCATTCAGCAATGGAAAAACAAACGATGACAAAGATGACATGATGATGCCGACCAAAATGGTGGGGGCAACGCCAAGGCGTTTGACCAGCCGCGCCGAAATGAGTGCGCCAATAATCGCCCCGGGGCCAGCCGCCGACATGACAATGCCAAATTGCACTGCATTCAAACCCAGCTCGCGGGTAACAAATAGCACAAGCACAGCGTAAGCGATGCCACCGCTCACATTGGCCAATATGCCAAAAACCAACATAATGCGCAACAATTTATGTCGCAACAAAAAGCGCAACCCATCGATAATGTCATTTTTGACCTTTAGCAAAGCCGATTGACGGCGATCTAGATTGGCAATATGCTCAACCGGCAGCGGTTCGACCCCAACCGGCAGCGGTTCGGGGGTGCGAATGAGGCTGAAACACAGCGCAGAAATGGCGTAACTGACGGCATCGAGCGCGATGGCAAATGGCGCGGTAATGGCTTGGGTGAGCAAACCAGCCAAACTTGGCCCAACCACTTGCGAAGCCGACTCGCTGAGTTGCAGTTTGGCATTGCTAGCGGCAATGTGTTCGCGGGCAACCAAACTCGGCAAATAAGCTGGGTATGCCACCAGAAAAAAGACATTTAACAGGCCTTGAATTAGCGTAACCGCAAATAACAAAGGCATAGTGAGCCAGCCCAACCA